>DASVPW010000104.1:0-10933 GCA_036389455.1 Beijerinckiaceae bacterium | reverse complement strand
GAAGCAGCAGATCGAGAACTTCGGCGCCGAGGCCGAGGTCACCGAGGTCGGCCAGGTGCTCTCCGTCGGCGACGGCATCGCCCGCTGCTACGGCCTCGACCAGGTCCAGGCCGGCGAGATGGTCGAGTTCGAGTCCGGCACGCGCGGCATGGCGCTCAACCTCGAGAGCGACAACGTCGGCATCGTGATCTTCGGCTCCGACCGCGAGATCGCGGAGGGCCAGACCGTGAAGCGCACCGGCGCGATCGTCGACGTACCGGTCGGCAAGGCGCTCCTCGGCCGCGTCGTCGACGCGCTCGGCAACCCGATCGACGGCAAGGGCCCGATCGAGACGACCGAGCGCCGCCGGGTCGACGTCAAGGCGCCCGGCATCATCCCGAGGAAGTCCGTGCACGAGCCGATGGCGACGGGCCTGAAAGCCATCGACGCCCTCATCCCGATCGGCCGCGGCCAGCGCGAGCTCATCATCGGCGACCGCCAGACCGGCAAGTCGGCGATCGTCCTCGACACGATTCTCAACCAGAAGCCGCTGAACCAGCAGCCCGACGAGTCGATCAAGCTCTACTGCGTCTACGTCGCGGTCGGGCAGAAGCGCTCGACGGTCGCGCAGTTCGTCAAGACGCTGGAGGAGAACGGCGCGCTCGAGTACTCGATCATCATCGCCGCCACGGCATCCGACCCGGCCCCGATGCAGTTCCTGGCGCCGTTCTCGGGCTGCGCCATGGGCGAGTTCTTCCGCGACAACGGCATGCACGCCGTGATCACCTACGACGACCTGTCGAAGCAGGCCGTCGCCTATCGCCAGATGTCGCTGCTGCTCCGCCGCCCGCCGGGCCGCGAGGCCTATCCGGGCGACGTGTTCTATCTCCACTCGCGGCTCCTCGAGCGCGCCGCCAAGATGAACGAGGAGAACGGCGCCGGCTCGCTCACCGCGCTGCCGATCATCGAGACGCAGGCGAACGACGTCTCGGCCTACATCCCGACGAACGTCATCTCGATCACCGACGGCCAGATCTTCCTGGAGACCGACCTGTTCTACCAGGGCATCCGCCCGGCCGTGAACGTCGGCCTCTCGGTGTCGCGCGTCGGCTCGGCGGCGCAGACCAAGGCCATGAAGAAGGTCGCGGGCCGCATCAAGGGCGAGCTCGCGCAGTATCGCGAGATGGCGGCCTTCGCCCAGTTCGGCTCGGACCTCGACGCCGCGACGCAGCGCCTCCTCAACCGCGGCTCGCGCCTGACCGAGCTCCTGAAGCAGCCGCAGTTCTCGCCGCTCAAGATGGAGGAGCAGGTCGTCGTCATCTACGCCGGCGTCAACGGCTACCTCGACCCGCTGCCGGTGAACCGGGTGCGCGCCTTCGAGGACGGGCTCCTGTCCGCGATCCGCTCGAAAAACCCGGAGATCCTCGAATCGATCCGCACCTCGCGCGATCTCGCCGACGACACCGCAGGCAAGCTGAAGAGCGCGGTGGAAGCCTTCGCCAAGTCGTTCTCGTAAACGCAAGCCGTCATGGCCGGGCTCGGCCCGGCCATCCACGACTGCCCCCGCGCCACAGGCGTGGATGCCCGGCCCGAGGCCGGGCATGACGGTAGAGAGAAGCAGGGATGCCGAGCCTCAAGGACCTTCGCAACCGTATCGCCTCGGTGAAGGCGACGCAGAAGATCACCAAGGCCATGCAGATGGTCGCGGCGGCGAAGCTGCGCCGCGCGCAGTCGGCGGCGGAAGCCGCGCGGCCCTATGCCCAGCGCATGGCGCAGGTGCTCGGCAACCTGGCTTCCGGCATCGTCGCCGGCCCCGAGACGCCGCGGCTGCTCTCGGGGACGGGCCAAGACCGCGTCCACCTCCTCGTCGTCTGCACGGCCGAGCGGGGACTGTGCGGCGCCTTCAACTCGTCGATCGCGCGGCTCGCCCGCGACCATGCCAACCGCCTCCTCGCCGACGGGCGCGACGTGAAGTTCATCTGCGTCGGCAAGAAGGGCTACGACATCCTGCGCCGGCAGTTCGGCGAGCGCATCATCGACTTCGTCGACCTGCGCGGCGTGCGCCAGCTCGGCTTCGAGAACGCCGACGCGATCGCGCAGAACATCCTCGCCCGCTTCGAGGCCGGCGAGTTCGACGTCGCGACTCTCTTTTACTCGCGCTTCAAGTCGGTGATCGCCCAGATCCCGACGGCGCAGCAGATCATTCCGGCCGAGATCGAGGCGGGCGCCGGCGGCGCAGCTACCGGCGGGGCCGGCGACACGGTCTACGATTACGAGCCGTCCGAGTCCGAGATCCTGTCCGCGCTCCTGCCGCGCAACCTCACGGTCCAGATCTTCCGGGCGCTCATCGAGAACACCGCCTCCGAGCAGGGCGCGCGCATGAGCGCCATGGACAACGCCACCCGCAACGCCGGCGACATGATCAGGCGCCAGACGCAGCTCTACAACCGCTCGCGCCAAGCCATGATCACCAAGGAGCTCATCGAGATCATCTCGGGCGCCGAGGCGCTCTGAACCACGCCATAGAACGAGGAAACCCATGGCCGAACTCACCATGACCCGCCCCGACGCCGGCCAGCCCGGCGCGAACACCACCGGCCGCATCACCCAGGTGATCGGCGCCGTCGTCGACGTGCACTTCGACGGCCATCTGCCCGAGATCCTGAACGCGCTCGAGACCACGAACCAGGGCAGCCGTCTCGTCCTCGAGGTGGCGCAGCAGCTCGGCGAGTCGACCGTGCGCTGCATCGCCATGGACACCTCCGAGGGCCTCACCCGCGGCCAGGAGGTGCGCGACACCGGCCAGCCGATCGCGGTGCCGGTCGGCGCCGGCACGCTCGGGCGCATCATGAACGTCATCGGCGAGCCGGTCGACGAGGCGGGCGCGGTCCCGGCGGAGGCGCGCCGCGCCATCCATCAGCCGGCACCGAGCTACTCCGAGCAGTCGACGGAGGCGCAGATCCTCGTCACTGGCATCAAGGTCGTCGACCTCCTCGCCCCTTATGCAAAGGGCGGCAAGATCGGCCTGTTCGGCGGCGCCGGCGTCGGCAAGACCGTGCTGATCATGGAGCTGATCAACAACATCGCGAAGGCGCACGGCGGCTACTCGGTGTTCGCCGGCGTCGGCGAGCGCACCCGCGAAGGCAACGACCTCTACCACGAGATGATCGAATCGGGCGTCAACAAGGACCCGAAGGAGCACGGCGGCTCGACCGAAGGCTCGAAATGCGCCCTCGTCTTCGGCCAGATGAACGAGCCGCCGGGCGCCCGCGCCCGCGTCGGCCTCACCGGCCTCACCGTCGCCGAGCACTTCCGCGACCAGGGCCAGGACGTGCTGTTCTTCGTCGACAACATCTTCCGCTTCACGCAGGCGGGCTCCGAGGTGTCGGCGCTCCTCGGGCGCATCCCCTCGGCGGTCGGCTACCAGCCGACGCTTGCGACCGACATGGGCAACCTGCAGGAGCGCATCACCACGACGACCAAGGGCTCGATCACCTCGGTGCAGGCGATCTACGTGCCGGCGGACGACCTCACCGACCCGGCGCCGGCGACCTCGTTCGCTCACCTCGACGCCACGACCGTGCTGTCGCGCTCGATCGCCGAGAAGGGCATCTATCCGGCGGTCGACCCGCTCGACTCGACCTCACGCATGCTCTCGGCCGCGGTCGTCGGCGAGGAGCACTACCAGGTCGCCCGCCAGGTCCAGCAGACGCTCCAGCGCTACAAGGCGCTCCAGGACATCATCGCGATCCTCGGCATGGACGAGCTCTCGGAAGAGGACAAGGTCACGGTCGCGCGCGCCCGCAAGATCGAGCGCTTCCTCAGCCAGCCCTTCTTCGTGGCGGAAGTGTTCACCGGCTCGCCCGGCAAGCTCGTGCCCCTCGAGGACACCATCAAGGGCTTCAAGGGCCTCGTCGAGGGCAAGTACGACCACCTGCCCGAGCCCGCCTTCTACATGGTCGGCACCATCGAGGAGGCGGTCGAGAAGGCCCAGCGCCTCGCGGCCGAGGCGGCGTAGCGGAATGGCCACCCTCCATTTCGAGCTCGTCGCCCCCGAGCGCGTCCTCTACTCGGGCGAGGTCGACGCCGTGATGCTGCCCGGCACCGAGGGCGACATGACCGTGCTGCCCGGGCACGCGCCGGTCATGACCGCGCTCAAGACCGGCTTCATCGTCATCACCGACCACAAGGACCACGGCACCCGGGTGCTCGTCCGCGGCGGCTTCGCCGACATCAACGCCGCGGGGGTCACGGTGCTGGCCGAGCGCGCGCTCGCTCCCTCCGAGCTCACCCCCGAGAGCATCGAGCAGGAGATTCTTTCCGTCGAGATGCAGCGCGACGCGAGCCACGACCAGTCCCTCAAGGACGCCGCCGACGCCACCATCGCGCAGCTTCGCGAAGCCAAGGCCGCCCTGCAGTACTGAGGGCGCCCGCGCTCCGGCCGGCGACCGGGCGACGCATTTGCGCGTGAAATCCCGGTGAAGCTGGGGTAGAGGAGCCCCGGACAGCCCCTGCGGGCAAGCTCGACCCCGGCGGTCGCGCCGGCCGTGATCCCGGGCTCCGCCCCGCTGCCCCGGACGAGCCGGATTCCAAGGACTTGACGATGCCCCCCCGTCCCATGCCCCGTCCCGGCGTGCTCGACATCGAGGCCTACGTGCCCGGCAAGAGCGCCGCGCCCGGCGTGCCTAAGGTCCACAAGCTGTCCTCGAACGAGACCCCGCTCGGCCCGAGCCCCAAGGCCGTAGAGGCTGTGCAGCGGTCGGCCGGCGAGCTCGAGCTCTATCCCGACGGCGCCGCGACGGCCCTGCGCGAGGCGATCGGGGCCAAGTACGGGCTCGATCCGGCCCGCATCGTCTGCGGCTCGGGCTCGGACGAGCTGCTGAGTCTCCTGACCCACGCCTACGTGGGCCCGGGCGACGAGGGCGTGTTCACGGCCCACGGCTTCCTCGTCTACAGGATCGCGATCCTGGCGGCCGGCGGCGTCCCGGTCGTCGCCGCGGAGAAGGACCTCACCGCCGACGTGGACGCGATCCTGGCCAAGGTCGGGCCGCGGACGCGGGTCGTGTTCCTGGCGAACCCCAACAACCCGACCGGCACCTACCTGCCGTTCGAGGAGGTGAAGCGCCTGCACGCGGGCCTGCCGCCGACCGTGCTCCTCGTCCTCGACGCGGCCTATGCCGAATACGTGCGCCGCAACGACTACGCGTCGGGCCTCGAGCTCGTGGCGACGAGCGAGAACGTGGTCATGACCCGCACCTTCTCCAAGATCTACGGCCTCGCGGGGCTTCGCCTCGGCTGGATGGTCGGGCCGGCCCACGTGGCCGACGCCGTGAACCGCATCCGCGGGCCGTTCAACGTCAACGGGCCGGCGATCGCGGCCGGGATCGCCGCCGTCGCCGACGAGGCTCACGTGGCGGCGGCCGTCGCCCACAACGACGAGTGGCTGCCGTGGCTGACCCGCGAGATCGGGGCGCTCGGGCTGAAGGTCACGCCGAGCGTCGGCAATTTCCTCCTCATCCACTTCCCTGAAGCACCCGGGCGCACGGCCAGGGACGCGGACGCGTTCCTCACCCGCCGCGGGCTCGTGCTACGCGCCGTCGGGGCCTACGGGCTGCCGAACGCCCTGCGCATGACGGTGGGCAGCGAAGAGGCGAACCGGTCAGCGGTCGCGGCGCTCGCGGATTTCCTGAAGGGCGAGGCGCGGGCGCATGCCTGAGCGGCTCGGGCCTCCCCGCGAAGAGCCCCTGTTCCGGCGCCTCGCGATCGTCGGCTTCGGGCTCATCGGCTCGTCGATCGCGCGCGCCGCGAGGCGCCTCAACCTTGCCGGAGCGATCGTCGCGGTCGACCGCGACCCGGGCGTGCTGGACAAGGTGCGCGAGCTCGGTCTCGCCGACGAGACCGCGGCCGATGCCGCCGCCGGCGCGCGCGGGGCCGACCATGTGATCCTGTGCGTTCCGATCGGGGCCTACGAGGCGGTCGTGCAGGCCATGCGGGACACCCTCGCGGCGGGCGCGATCGTCTCGGACGTGGGCTCGGTGAAGGGGGCCGTGGTGGCACAGGTGCAGCCGCACCTGCCCGCGGGCGTGCACTTCGTGCCGGCGCATCCCGTCGCCGGCACCGAGCATTCGGGCCCGGACGCGGGCTTCGCGACCCTGTTCCACAATCGCTGGTGCATCCTCACGCCTCCGGAGGGGGCGGACGAGGGCGCGGTCGGGAAGGTCGCCGCCTTCTGGACCGCCATGGGGGCGAACGTCGAGATCATGACGGCGCAGCACCATGACCTCGTGCTCGCGATCACGAGCCACGTGCCGCACCTCATCGCCTACAACATCGTCGGCACGGCGGCCGACCTCGAGGCCGTGACCCAGTCCGAGGTCATCAAGTTCTCGGCCGGGGGCTTCCGCGACTTCACCCGCATCGCCGCCTCCGACCCGACCATGTGGCGCGACGTGTTCCTCAACAACAAGGAGGCGGTGCTGGAGATGCTCGGGCGCTTCAACGAGGACCTCGCCTCGCTCGCCCGCGCGATCCGCTGGGGCGACGGCGAGGCCCTGCACGCGCTGTTCACCCGCACCCGCATCATCCGCCGCGGCATCATCTCGGTCGGACAGGAGACCCCGGAGCCGGACTTCGGGCGCAGGCGGGAGGACTGAAGCGGCCCTGCCGCGACAGGCTTCAATACAGCGGCATCAGCCGCACTCCCGGCACCGGCGCCAGCCCGAAGAGGATGCGCCCGTTCTCGAGCCGGATGGCCGGAAGCGGGGACGGCTTCGCGCCCGGCGCCGGCACGGTGCGGCGCCCGCCCATGAAGCCGCCGAGGGCGCCGGCCGCGCTGCCGAGGGCGCCGCCCGCGCCGGGCAGGCGTCCCGTCATGAGCGCGGGGAGGAGGTCGCTCAGGCCGAGGACCGCGACGTCGAGGCGGCCCGCCGGGCGGCGCAGCTCGTCGAGGGCAAGCTCGCCCCTGGCCTCGAGCCGGCGCTCGCCCTTCGCGAGCGTCAGCCGGTCGAGCCCGATGCGCCCGCCGGCCTCGCGCCAGCGCTCGACATCCTGGCGGGACGGGCGCGGCAGGGGCCGCGCCTGCGTGACCCTGGCCTCGAGGTCGGCATCGAGGGGCTCAGTGCCGCCGAGGAGCCCGTCGAGGGCCGGAACGGCGGCGCCCTCGGCCTTTACGGCGACCTCGACGGCGGCATCGGCATCCGGACCAGGGCGGGCATGGGCCTCGGCATGGCGCGCCGACAGGGCCGCGTCGCCCATGGGTCCCGTCGCCCGCAGCTTCGCCCCGGCGACCACGAGCGAAGCGCGCGCGAAGCCGTGCGGGGCGGAATGGAAGCTGCCGCGCAGGCTGTCCCAGCTCCCCTCCAGGGCGACGCCGCCCAGGCTCGCGCGCAACGGCCCGTCGAGCTCGAAGACAGTGAGGCGGGGCTGGTAGACCTGTGTGACGGTCCGCAGCCGCCCGGCTCCGAGCGTGCCCTCGGGCGCCTCCAGGGCGAGCCGCGCGCAGGAGACCTCGATCCGGAACGGGAAGCCCGCGATCGCCCGCTCCGGGCACTCCCAGCGCCGTCCGGCCGCCGTCTCGTTGGCGAGCCAGGCGTCGAGTCCCTCCGCGACGCGGTCGCGGATCACGAACCAGGCCGCCGCCCAGCCGGCGCAGACGAGCGCCAGCGCCGCGGCCGGCGCGAAGAGCCAGAACCGGCCTGGGCGGCGCGGCGGGTCCGCGTCGGCGCTCATCGGGTCTCCACGGGTTCGGAACGGTCGAAAAGCGTCATTGTGCCGGCGCCTCGCAGCTGTTAGCGCGCCGCCAGGAAGACGGCGAACCATGGCGGAATTGAGCGGCCCGGACCCGGGCGGTCCGGACTTGGGGCTTTGGGTGTTCGGTTACGGCTCGCTCATGTGGCGGCCGGGATTCCCGTACCTGGAGCGCCGCCACGCCCGTCTCCACGGCTATCACCGGGCCCTGTGCGTGTTCAGCCACGTCCACCGCGGCACGCCGGAGCGGCCGGGGCTCGTGCTCGGCCTCGACCGCGGCGGGCGCTGCCATGGGGTGGCGTTCCGCGTCGCGCCGCAGGAGGCCGCGGAGACCGTCGCCTATCTGCGCGCCCGCGAGCAGGTCACCGGCGTCTACCGCGAGCGCCGGCTTCCGGTGCGGCTCGACGGCGGGCGGACGGTCGAGGCGCTCGCCTACGTGGTCGACCGGCGCCACCCACAATACGCCGGGCGGCTGCCCGAGGAGGAGCTATTAAGGCTCGTCCGCCAGGGCGTCGGCGTGTCCGGAAAAAATCCCGACTACGTGCGCCAGACCCACGACCACCTCGTCGCGATGGGCGTCACCGACCCGGTCCTGGCGCATCTCGCCGCGATGCTGTGAGAATCTCCGCCGGCTCGGTCCCGACGAGGTCGGCGACGACCGCCGCGCGCCCGCGCCCGTCCTCGGCGAGGCGATGGACGTGCAGCTCGGTGGCGCCCCGGGCCCGCGCCCGGCTCGTCCACGACCGCCGCTCCCGCGGCCGCAGCCGCGGCCCCGCCGCCGCGGCGTCGACCACCTTGGCAAGGCCGTCCTGGTCGCGCCCGACCGCGATGATCACGGCGTCGCGGACCTCGAGCGCCTCCGTCTCGGTCAGGGGACGCACGCCGACCACGTAGCGCCGCCCCGACCGCCCCCGCCAGGAGCTCAGGTCGAGGGTCCCGCGCAGGCCCGCGGTCGCGCGCAGCCGCTCCTCGCGCACCTCGCCGCGCCGCTCCGGATGCCGCCGCAGGTCGCGCATCGCCATGGACCAGGACATGAGCCGCTTGTTCGTCATTTGTTCCAATGTAGGAATACATTGCCGGAAGGTCAAGAGCGGATGTATCCCCTTTGAACATGTGAGCGTTTGAGCTATGAATCCCACATGCACACGGGGAGAGCCGGCACGCTCATTGGCTTTGCTTGCCAGGTCGCGGGCGCAGGTGCGGCGATGATCTGGCCCGAAGCCAAGTGGATCGGCTGGACGCTTTTCGTGATTGGATCGGGTACGCTAGTTGCCACCCTGCTATGGTGGCTTCACGTACACCGCTGGCGCATTCGAGACTGGCGTAAGCACTTGGAGCCGATACACGTCATCCTTCTTGGGCTGATAATCGCACTCGGCGGGATAATCTGGCATTTCGCTCAGAGTATACCGGCGGCTCCCGCAGCAGCCTCGAATAGCGCGACGGCAAGCCCGCAGGTCAAAAAGTTCCATGCCTATGACATACAAAAGCGTCTTGAGGCAGTAGATGCCGTAGATGCGGCGGTTGCTCGGCTACTTGGCCCGCGACGGCAAGCACAAGAATTTCTAAATAGGACGAATGACTCGCCTGACTATCACGTAATTCAGTCAGTTGCGTCGCATACCTCTAATTTGCGGGACCACGCGGCCCAAACTCAGGGAAGGCCCGAGTTGATGGCGCACGTCCGGGATAGCCAACGCATGCTTTGGTGGGAGCAATCGCTGAAAACGCTCTTAGCTTGGGTTCCGCAGGTGCGAAATCAGCTTGCGAGTTTACGTCGTGAATATGAGGCCGCAGAGGTGTACGATAGGGGCGAGACCGGAGCGCGACCCAATGCCGGACCCTAAAGACGAAACCCCCATCATGGAGCGGTTCGACCGCTTGCTGAAGGCTATGGTTCGACGCGCACCTTTGGGAACGACGCCAGAAGAAGATCAAACATCAGATGCGGAACCTTCCGGAGGTTCTGACGAAACTCAAACTCCCAAAGATACTTCTGAAGGTGCTTCTTAGAGACGCTGATGTACGTCCCGGCGATGCTGCGCTGAACGACGGCCCAAAACGCTTCAATATTGTTCGTGTGAACGCGCCCGCGCGCCCATTCCTTCTGTTCGTGGTTCACGGTCGCGTGCTGATAGATGGCGCACGCCGCGCGGAATGCGCGGGCTTCATCGGTCATGACTTCCGCGCTCTTGGTCACGAACTTGTACAGGTGCGGCGTGACCTCGAAATGATCCTGGGCCGGCACGACACGGGTAATCACGTCGCCCTCTCGCTCGATCATGCCGAGCACGATGGCCTTGTCGTCGTGGCCCATGCGATCCCGCCCGCCAACGAAGGTGTGATCGAGTTCGACCACGCCCGTGCCGCCGTCGCCGCCTAGCGTGTGGTCGCCGTCCACATAGCCCATGTACTTGCGAATCTCGCGGCACATGCGCCATGCCGTCTTATAGGTCACGCCGATCTGTCGCTGCACTTCCTTCGCCGCCACGCCGTTCCGGGACGTGGTGAAGAGGAACATGACGAGGAACCAATCGCGGAGCGACGTGCGGGTCTTTTCGAATGGCGTACCAGCGGTCGGATAGACCTGATACCCGCACCGCTCGCACTCGAAACAGCGGCGACTTTTGACCCGGTAATAGCGGCTTTCCTTGAGGCACTTGAAGCACACGAACCGCTCGCCGAAGCGCGTGCGCATCAGGTGGTCTAGGCAGCTATCCTCAGTCGGGAACCGCTTGTGGAAAGCGCGGAGGGTGGGGGCTTTCGTGCTCATTCCGACTATGTAGCACGTTCCGTTCTACATGTCTAGACGGGATACATCCGGTCAAGAGCGGATGTATCCCCTCAGGGATCAGGGCCTTGCCTGTGGCGGCGTTCCGCCATCAGCGCAGACGTTGATGGGACTATCGAGTTTCGACCGTGGCCGGCTCCGCGGCGGGGCGGTCCCTCGCCGCTCACTCCGCCGGCTTCGCCTCGGCGGCCCGCAGCGGCGCCGCCTTCGCGGGCTTCTTCCCGTCCGCGCTGCGAATCGCCTTCCAGCTGTCCGGCTGGGCGACGAGGCCCTTCATCGCCGCGACGTTGGCGGCGGATTCCTCGGGCGAGAGGTCGCGGCGGAGCACCGTCTCGGCCTCGGCGAACTTTCCCTGAAGGCCGAGCACCAGCGCGAGGTTCTGCCGGACGCGGACGTCCGCGGACGGCGTCTCGGCGG
>DASVPW010000103.1:0-6034 GCA_036389455.1 Beijerinckiaceae bacterium | reverse complement strand
CGCACGGGTGCGCCTTGAGGGACAGGCCCGTGGTGACGTAGTCCTCGGCGACGTGCTCGGGTAGGGATAGGGCCGGGAGCGCCGGCGGCGGCTCCGCGAAGAGGCCGTCGGCGAGGTGGGGGGCGAAGAGGTCGGGCTGCTCGCCGTCCCGGGCGAAGCAGCCGGCGTCGAGGCCCTTCACGGCCCAGAGCGCGAGGCGGCGGTCGAGGCCGAGCGAGCCGAAGGCGTCGGCCTCGGCGAGGCGCTCCAAGGTCGCGCGCGAGACGCCGGCAATCGCCCCGACCTGGTCGACGCCGTGGAAGCCGTTACCGCGCCCGCGGCCCGCGACGACGCGCTCGGCCTCGGCCCGCCGCAGGCCCGCGACCTGGCGCAGCCCCAGGCGCACGGCGAAGCGCAGCGCCTCCGTGGGTTCCTCCGCCGGTTCCAGGGTGCAGTCCCAGTCGCTGTGGTTCACGTCCGGCGGGCGCACCTCGACGCCGTGCTCGCGGGCGTCGCGGACGATCTGGGCCGGCTGGTAGAAGCCCATGGGCTGGCTGTTGAGGAGGGCGGCGCAGAACACGTCCGGGTGGACGCACTTGATCCAGGCCGAGGCGTAGACGAGGAGCGCGAAGCTCGCGGCGTGGCTCTCGGGGAAGCCGTAGGTGGAGAAGCCCTCGATCTGCCGGAAGCAGCGCTCCGCGAACTCTTGGGGGTAGCCGCGCCGCACCATGCCGCCGACGAACTTTTCGCGCAGCTCATGGATTTTCCCCGCGTGCCGGAAGGCGCCCATGGCGCGGCGCAGCTTGTCGGCCTCGGCGCCCGAGAACTTCGCCGCCACCATGGCGATGCGCATGGCCTGCTCCTGGAACAGCGGCACGCCATAGGTTTTCTTCAGCACCTCTTCCAGCTCGTCCGGCGGGCCGTGGTCAGGGTGCGGCGCCGGGAAGACGACGGCGCGCCCGGCGGCGCGGCGGCGGAGATAGGGATGCACCATCTCGCCCTGGATCGGGCCCGGACGCACGAGCGCGACCTCGACCACGAGGTCGTAGAACTCGCGGGGCTTGAGGCGCGGCAGCATCGCCATCTGGGCCCGGCTTTCGACCTGGAACACGCCGACGGAGTCCGCGCGGCAGAGCATCTCGTAAACTTCCGGCGCTTCCTGCGGCAGGTCGGCGATCGACGGGAAGTCGCGTCGGTAGTGGGCCTCGAGGAGGTCGAGGGCGCGGCGGATGCAGCTCAGCATGCCCAGCGCCAGCACGTCGACCTTCATGATCCCGAGCGCGTCGATGTCGTCCTTGTCCCACTCGATGAAGGTGCGGTCTTCCATGGCGGCGTTGCCGACCGGCACCGTCTCGATCAGGGGGGAGCGGGTCAGCACGAAGCCGCCGACGTGCTGCGTCAGGTGCCGCGGGAAGCCGATGAGCTCGTTCGCGAGCCCGACCGCGCGGCGGATCTCGGGGTTGTCGGGGTCGAGCCCGGCTTGGCGGACCTGCTCGTCCGGGAGTTCGTCGCCGTAGCCCCAGGCCGTGCCGGCGAGCGCCGCCGTCACGTCGGGGGTGAGGCCGAGCGCCTTGCCGACCTCGCGGATCGCGAGCCGCGGGCGATAGTGGATGACGGCGGAGCAGATCGCGGCGCGCTCGCGGCCGTAGCGCCGGTAGAGGTACTGGATCACCTCCTCGCGGCGCTCGTGCTCGAAGTCGACGTCGATGTCCGGCGGCTCGTCGCGGTCCTTCGAGATGAAGCGCGCGAAGAGGAGGCTCGACTTCGCCGGGTCGACCGAGGTGACGCCGAGGCAGAAGCACACGGCGCTGTTCGCCGCCGAGCCGCGGCCCTGGCACAGGATGCCGCGCTCGCGCGCATAGACGACGAGGTCGTGCACGGTGAGGAAGTAGGGCGCGTAGTCCATCTCGGCGATGAGGGCGAACTCTTCGCGCAGGAGCTTCTGCACGCTGTCCGGGATGCCAGCGGGGTAGCGCCGGCGTGCGCCCTCCCAGGTGAGGCCTTCGAGATGCTGCTGCGGAGTCTTCTCGGGCGGCACGGGCTCGTCGGGGTATTCGTAGCGCAGTTCCGCCAGCGAGAAATTGCAGGCCTCGGCGATCTCGAGGGTTCGGGCGAGGGCGTCCGGATAGGACGCGAAGAGGCGGGCCATCTCGTCCGCGCCCTTGAGATGCCGCTCGGCGTTCTTCTCCAGTCGCAGGCCCGCCTCACGGATCGTGCACTTCTCGCGGATGCAGGTGACGACGTCGTGCAGGGGGCGCCGCTCGGGCGCGTGATAGAGCGCATCCGCCACCGCGACGAGGGGGACGCCGGCGCGCTCGGCCAATTCCGCGAGCCGCCCGAGCCGGCGCGGCTCGTCGGCGCGATAGCGGTGGGCGGCGGCGAGATAGGCGCGGCCCGGCGCCGCCTCGCGCAAGGCGGCCATCCGCTCGGCGAAGGCTTTGGTCAGCCGCGGCGCCGGCAGGGCGATGAGGACTTGGCCCTCGGCGGTGGCCAGAAGCTCGTCGAAGCCGAAGAGGCAGTCGCCCTTCCTGGCGCGGAGGTTCCCGGTGCTGAGGAGACGGCACAGGCGCCCGTAGGCCGCGCGGCCGGTCGGATAGGCGATCGCCTCGAAGCCGTCTTCCGTCACGAGCCGCGCCCCGACGAGGAGCTTGAGATTCGGATGCTCCTTCGACTCCACGTAGGCGCGCACGACCCCGGCCATGGTGTTGCGGTCGGCGATGCCGATCGCCTTGAGGTTGAGCTCCGCGGCCCGCGCCACGTACTCGCCCGGATGCGAGGCGCCGCGCAGGAAGGAGAAGTTCGTCGTGACGGCGAGCTCGGCATAGGCGGACATGGCCGCCCTCACGGGAAGAAGCCGTGCACGAACCAGCGCGGCGCTGCGGTCTCGCGCGGGAGACCTTCGCGGAAAAGCCAGAAGCGACGCCCGCCCTCGTCCTCGACCAGGAAGTAGTCGCGGGTCGGCTGCGGCTCTTCGCGGCGCCACCACTCGGGGGCGATCCGCTCCGGCCCCTCGGCATGCGCGACCCGGTGCACGTGGCCTCGCCAGCGGAAGCGCCGCGGCGGCCCCTCGGGCACGAGCGCCACGACCTCCGCGGGCTCGGCCCGGGGCAGGAGCAGGCTTGGGCGCGGGGAAGCATCATGATCGCCATCATCGTCCTGATGGTTCACGTCGTTCTCCGCGCTTTTCACATCACCGTCCGGCCATTCCGGCCGTTGCGCGGCGCCGCTGAGCGAGGCGGAGGCGCGTTCGGGCGTGTGGCTTTCGACCGGCCGCAGGCGCCGCGCGCCGCCGGGGCCGAGACGCTGCGCGAGGCCGTCGATCAGGGCCGCCGCGCGCTCGGTCCCGGCCTCCTCGCCGGCAGGAGCGAGCGCGCCCTGGCGAGCTTCAAGCGGCTCGACCGTCGTCGCGTCGAGGCGGATCGTCTCGAAGCCGAAGCCGGGATCGATCGCGCCCGACAGGCGCTCGAACCGCAGCCCGAACAGGCGCTCGACGTAAGACGGGTTGCGGGTCGGGGCCGCGAGGCCGAGGTCGACGGAGAAGGTCTCGCCGTCGACGCGGTAGAGGACGAGGCGAAGCGTCCGCGCGCCGACGCCGCCGCGCTCGAGGGCGGGGACAAGCTCCTCGAACAGGCGCCTCGCAATGCCGACGACGGCGCCCGTCGCCGCGATCGGGTCGAGGAACCGGCGCGCCGCGCCGTAGGCCGGCGGCGGCGCGGTCCATCGGATCGGCTCGGGCGCGCGGCCGAGGGCTTGGTCGAGGCGCAGCACGAGACCCGCCCCGAAGCGCCGGCTCAAGGGCGCGCGGGGCTGGTCGAGGACGTCGCCTACTCGCTTGAGGCCGAGGCGGGAGAGCGACCCGCGAGTTGCGGGGTCGAGCCTCAGGGACTCGATGGGGAGGGGCCGCAGCGCCGTCTCCTCACCGCCCGGCGGGACGAGCGCGACGGCCTTTCCGCCGAAAAGGGCGAGCGCCCAGGCGGCACCGGGGGTGCCGGCGAGCGCCACCCGGGCCGGCAGGCCGAAGTCGGCGAGGCGCCGCCGCAGGTCGGAGAGGAGCGCGGCCTCGCCGCCGAAGAGGTGGGCGGCGCCGGCGACATCGAGAAAAAGGCCATCGGCGCCCTCCGCCGGCCCAAAGGGCGCGGCCGACGGGGAGTAGCGGGTCGCCCAAAGCGCCAGGCGGGCGAGCGCCGCGGCGTCCGCGGCCGGGTCGTGGTCGCGGACCTGGAGGCCGCGCGCCTTGGCGCGGGCGTCCGCGATGCCGTCGCCCAAGGCCACGCCCTCGACTGCCGCAGCTTCGTTGAGCCCTGCGACCCGCGGGCCGCCGGACGCCTCGACGGCCAGCACGAACGGCCTCTCGGGATCAACCGGCGCGCCGCAAATCCAGCTCTGCGCTTTCAGGAACCGCCGGACCGGCCAGCGGTCGAGCCAGACCGAAACGATGCGCATCGCTCAACTCCACCACCCATGCGCCGGGACGTCCGTTGCGGCAGCGCTCCAGGGACAGGCTCCAGCGCCAGCGCTCCATGCAGCCGAAGCGATCGCGGGCGGCGGGGGCCGCGCCGACGCGCCACCGGGTCGCCGCCGCGTTCGCCTCCTCGGCTTGCGGAGGGCGCAGCACGAGGAGGAGCGCGCCCGAGCCCTCGGCCGCCGCCTGCAGGCGCCGGCTCGCCTTGAGGTCGAGCTTCTGGCCGATCCAGCCCGCGACGGCCGCGACGGCCCGCAGCCGCAGCGCCTCCTCGACGGCCCACAGGACCTGCACGTCGCTCTCCGCCTCCACGAGAAGAAGCCGGCCGGGTGAGAGCCCGAGGGCCACGAGCCCATGCCCGTAAGGGCGCCCGAAACCGGCGGCGCCGCGGGAGAGGACGAGGAGGGCTTCACGGCTTTCCGGAGACCTCTGCGAAACCACTGTCGTCCCCGGCGGGCGGCGGAGCCGCCCGGGAAGGGGACCCAGAACCCCGCCGGGGCATGGATCCCCTTTCCTCGCCTCCGCTTCGCTTCGGCTCGCCGGGGATGACAGTGGTTGTGCCTGCTCCTGAGCCCGAAGGGCATGACCCATGAGGGCCGCGACGAAGCCGAAGGCCGCCGGCACGGCGGCGGCTTCCGCCGCCGTGACCTCGTGCAGCGCCCCGCGAGCAAGCCCGCCCCCCGGCAGGTGGGTATCGATCGCCGGCACGCCGAAGGGGAGCGAGGCGGCGCCGGTCCGCGCCTCGGCGGGCAGGAGCCGGCGCAACTGCGCCACGACGGCGGCGCGGTCAGCGGCGGGCTCTCCGATAGAGGGGGACATGGCTGGTCCAGGTTGCGAACAAAGCATGAACAACTTATAGGCGAGCAAATTCAGTGCTGCAACCAAGAATCGCAAGAAGCCATCTCGCCCACATTGAATGTGTTGCGCCGAGCCGCACAGGTCCCCTCTCGCTCTGAAGGGAGAAAGGGTGTGCGCCCCGCGTCGCCGCAGGAGCCGTTTCGAACAAACACTGGCGGCTTGCTTAAAAATCAGGCAGCCGGTCTGAACTGCCGTTTCGGCAGGCAGCGGTGCCGATCCGCTGCCTCCCCGCAGGGCTCATCCGCCCATGCGGCGCGCATCGTCTTGGAAAAGTGAACGATTCCTCAAGGCCTTGAAGGTCTGGCCCCGATCTTGCGGCTTGAGAGCCCGCGCACCCGGCAGTCGGGTGCCCCGTGACAGGGGGACTTTTCCAAGATGCTCACAAGACGCACCACGCTCGGCGCTCTCGTCGCCGGCGCCACTCTGCTTTCGGGCCTCGCCCCGGCCGCTGCCCAAGAGACCATCAAGGTCGGCATCCTGCACTCGCTCTCGGGCACCATGGCGATCTCCGAGACGACGCTCAAAGACGTCATGCTCATGCTCATCGACGAGCAGAACAAGAAAGGCGGCCTCCTCGGCAAGAAGCTCGAGGCCGTCGTGGTCGACCCGGCCTCGAACTGGCCGCTGTTCGCCGAGAAGGCCCGCGAGCTCATCACCAAGGACAAGGTCTCGGCGGTGTTCGGCTGCTGGACGAGCGTTTCGCGCAAGTCCGTGCTGCCAGTGTTCAAGGAGCTG
>DASVPW010000102.1:0-8905 GCA_036389455.1 Beijerinckiaceae bacterium | reverse complement strand
CTCGACGTTGACCGCCTCCGAGTGGCTGATGAAGACCGGCACCCGCACGCAGGTCGCGGTGAGCTTGATCTTCGGGTCGAGGATCTTCTTCGTCTCGACCGTCATCTTCCACTCCTCCTTCGTGAACCCGTCCTCCATGAACGCGTCGATGTGGGGGATGAGGTTGAAGGCAATGCGCTTGGTGAACTTCTTCTGCTCGACCTCCTTGAGCGAGTAGAGGGCGCGGGTCTGGCGGTCGAGCTCGTCCTCGCCCTCCTTGCCGGCGCCGGAGACCGACTGGTAGGTCGCGACGACGACGCGCCGGATCGTCGCCGCGTCGTGCAGGGGCTTCAGCGCCACGACGAGCTGCGCCGTTGAGCAGTTCGGGTTCGCGATGATGTTCTTCTTCGTGAAGTCGCGCACCGCCTCGGCGTTCACTTCCGGAACCACCAGCGGGATGTCCGAGTCGTAGCGCCAGGCGGAAGAATTATCGATCACGACGGCGCCTTGCGCGGCGATTCGCGGCGCCCATTCGCGCGAGACGTCGCCGCCCGCGGACATGAGGCAGATGTCGACGTCCGAGAAGTCGTAGGTGTCGAGGGCCTTCGCCTTGAGGCGCCGGTCGCCAAAGGAAACCTCGACGCCCTGGCTGCGGCGCGACGCCAGCGCCACGACCTCGTCGGCCGGGAAGGCGCGCTCGTCCAGGATGTCGAGCATGACCCGCCCGACGTTGCCCGTCGCTCCGACGACGGCGACCTTGAAGCCCATGGGAACTCTCCTGTTCGGCATCTCCCCGTCATGGCAGCCCGCTGCGGGCTTGGCCTCCGCCGCGGCCGGGGGGAGATGGACCGGGACGAGGAGGACCGCTCAGCGACCCGTGGCCGCCGTCGTGACGCGTTTGGTTTTGGTCTTGAGCGCCGTCACGGCCGATCCGCCCTCATAGCGATGCGGAAACAGATGGGTTCCGCCGCCCGGTTGAGCAACACCACGCGCGCCATTCTGTCAAGGGTTGCGTCATGGCATGAACGGCCGGTCCGCTTTACCTGTCAGCCCTTCGTATAGCCGCACTTGTTGGCCATCTTGTTGATCCAGCAGCCCGTGCTCATGCACTTCGGCAGAGTATCGGCGCACTGCGACGTGCAGGCGGGGCGCCCAGGGAAGAGCTTGTCGCAGTTCCTGAGGCACTCGCGATGGCGTTGAGTGCAGGTCATCGCCGAAGCGCCGCTCGCGTTCGAAAGCGTGAACGCGACGACGAATGCGCCTAGCATGGCAAGAGCCTTCATGACGACCTCCGTTCGGCGCCGCTGAACGTTATGCAAGGAAGGGCAGACCGTCAAAGAGCTGGGGGCGGCTACCGGGCGGCGGGCGTATGCACGAGCGCCGCGAAGAGCAGGAACAGCCCGAGGAAACCCTGCGCCATGAAGGCGAGATGGACCTTGGTGTAGGCGGCCGCCAAGGCGGCCCCGAGCAGCCAGAAGGCGAAGAAGAGCGCCAGCGGGCGGACGAGGTCCTCGTCGGCGAACACGATCCAGGCGAGGCCGGTCGCCATGACGAGGTTGTAGACGCCGATGTTGAAGGCGAGCGGCTTCGCCCATTTGATATGGTCGTCGACGTGCGGGTCGGCGGGTTCGATCCAGGCCTTGGCCGCCTGATCCACGAAGGGCCGGCCCCAGCCGGCGATCTCCTTGTAGGCGAAACCCGCCTGCGCGAGCGCGCCCGCCGCCGCCGCAATCTGAAGGAGCCCCATGCCGCCGCCTCCCGGTCGGGCTGCAGCCTAGCCGAAGCGCCCGGAACGGCAAGCGCCGCCTGCCTCACCGGGCGTTCCGCTCCATGAGGGCGAGCAGGACGCGGCGCTCGCCGGGCCGCCGCTACCGCGCGTAGGCGCGCACGCGCCCCGTCCGGTTCGTGTCGCGGCGGTAGCGGAGCTCGAGCGTCCCCGGCGCGTCCGCCCGCTCCTCGGGAGCCGTCCCGCCGGTCGCGCGGGCGCTCGAGCCCTGGTCGAACCTCGCGACATCGCGGGTGCGCAGGTCCGCCGATCCGACGTCGTGGGTCGACTGCGCCATGCCGGCCATGCCGGGGAGCGCGGCGGTGTTGCTGGCGCCCGGACCCGCGCCCGCGGTCAGCCCGGCGCCGAGCGGCGACCCGACGTCGACGCCTGCGCCCGGGCCCGGGCCTACCCCGCTCCTGCGCCAGTCCACGGCCCGGCGGTCGAGGTCGACCGGGTCGAAGGCCTCGACGAGCGCGATCGCCTTGTCGATGGTGCCGCTCTCGACCCGGACGCTCAGCATGCAGCCGCCGCGGCGCACGGCTTCCTCGAACTCCGCCGTGTCGCCCTCGGGAAGGCCGAGCTCGCGCAGCGCCGCCGAGAAGCGGGCGTGGTCCGGGGACACCGTGCGCCCCGGCGCAAGCTCGGACCCGTGTGCCTCCCGGCAGGCGAGGAGCGCGCTCTGGTGCCCGGCGATGCCGGTCTCGAGGAGCGCCTGGAGCGCCCCCTCGGCTTTGCCGCGGTCGTCGAACAGGGCTGCGATGGTGCGGGGCAAGACGATGACTCCCCTGGCTTGCCGTTTGAACGACGCGCCCCGGGCGCTTGTTCCGGGCGGCCCGGCGGCCGAGCGCCGCACCGGCAGCGGCCCGGCCAAGCGCCTGTCGCGGAAGGGCCATTGAACCGTCACCCGTCCTTCGTGCTAGGGTGCGCTCAATGAAAACGCCGTCCAGGGACGGACACAGGGAGGAACCATACTCATGAAGCCGTGCATTCTCGCGTCCGCGGTCGCCCTCAGCGCCCTCTGCGCCGCCTCGCCGGCCCTCGCGCAGATCGAGATCCAGTGGTGGCACGCCATGACGGGGGGCAACAACGACGTGGTCGTGAAGCTCGCCGAGGAGTTCAACGCCAGCCAGAAGGACTACAAGGTCGTCCCGTCCTACAAGGGCTCGTATCCCGACACCATGAATGCCGGCATCGCGGCGTTCCGGGCCGGCAACGCGCCGCACATCATGCAGGTGTTCGAGGTCGGCACCGCGACCATGATGTCGGCGAAGGGCGCCGTGAAGCCCGTCTACCAGCTCATGCAGGAGGCGGGCGAGAAGTTCGATCCGCAGGCCTATCTTCCCGCGATCACCGGCTACTACTCGACCTCGAAGGGCGAGATGCTGTCCTTCCCGTTCAACTCGTCCTCGACGGTGATGTGGTACAACAAGGACGCCTTCAAGAAGGCCGGCCTCGACCCCGACAAGCCACCGAAGACCTGGCCCGAGGTGTTCGAGGCGGCGAAGAAGCTCAAGGCCGCCGGGCACGCGACCTGCGGCTTCTCGAACGCCTGGGTGACCTGGGTCAACATCGAGCAGCTCTCGGCCTGGCATAACGTGCCGATCGGCACGAAGGCCAACGGCCTCGACGGCTTCGACACGGAGCTGAAGTTCAACTCGCCGCTCCACGTGAAGCACCTGCAGAGCCTCGCCGACCTGCAGAAGGACAAGACCTACGACTACTCGGGCCGCACCAACACGGGCGAGGGCCGCTTCACGTCGGGAGAGTGCCCGATCATGCTGACCTCCTCGGCCTTCTTCGGCAACATCCGCAACAACGCCAAGTTCGACTTCGCCGCGGCCCCGATGCCGATCTACCCGGACGTGCCCGGCGCGCCGCAGAACTCGATCATCGGCGGCGCGTCGCTGTGGGTCATGGGCGGCAAGAAGCCCGAGGAGTACAAGGGCGTCGCGAAGTTCTTCTCCTTCCTGTCGGACACCGACCGGCAGGTCGCCGTGCACAAGGCGTCGGGGTATCTCCCGATCACCAAGGCGGCCTACGCCAAGGCCAAGGAGTCGGGCTACTACGCCAACGCGCCTTATCTCGAGACGCCGCTCCTCGAGCTCACCAACAAGGAGCCGACCGAGAACTCGCGCGGCCTTCGCTTCGGCAACATGGTGCAACTGCGCGACGTCTGGGCCGAGGAGATCGAGGCGGCGCTCGCCGGCAACAAGTCGGCAAAGGACGCCCTCGACGCGGCGGTCTCGCGCGGCAACGCGATGCTGCGCCAGTTCGAGCGCACCGCCGGGCGCTGACACTTTCGTCGTTCCGGGGCGGGCCTTCGGGCCCGGGCCCCGGACGACGGTGAACCGCCATGGAAAAGCGCGCGATCCTGACCGGCCAGGCGCTGCCCTACGCGCTGCTGATCCCCCAGCTCGCCATCACCGTCGTCTTCTTCTACTGGCCCGCCTCCCAGGCCGTGTGGCAGTCGTTCCTGCTCGAGGACGCGTTCGGGCTCGCCCGCGAGTTCGTCGGCTTCGAGAACTACCGGGCGCTGTTCGGGCAGCCCGAGTACTATCGCGCGATGGTGACGACGGTGGTGTTCTCGACCCTCGTCGCCGCGCTCTCGCTCTCCTGCTCGCTGCTGCTTGCGACCCAGGCCGACAAGAACCTCAAGGCGGCGCAAAGCTTCAAGACGCTCCTGATCTGGCCCTACGCGGTCGCGCCGGCGGTCGCGGGCGTGCTGTGGCTCTTCATCTTCCATCCCTCGCTCGGGATCCTGGCGCAGCCGATGCGGCTTGCCGGGATCGACTGGAACCCGCTCCTCAACGGGCGCCACGCCATGGCCCTCGTCGTGCTCTCGGCGACCTGGAAGCAGATCTCCTACAACTTCCTGTTCTTCCTCGCCGGCCTCCAGGCGATCCCGAAGAGCGTCATCGAGGCCGCGGCGATCGACGGCGCCGGACCGTTGCGGCGCTTCTGGACGGTGATCTTCCCGCTGCTCTCGCCGACCACCTTCTTCCTCCTCGTGGTCAACGTCGTCTACGTGTTCTTCGACACCTTCGGCATCATCGACGCGGCGACCGGCGGCGGGCCGTCCGGCGAGACCACGACCCTCGTCTACAAGGTCTTCGCCGACGGGCGCCTGGGCGGCGACCTCGGCGGCTCGGCGGCGCAGTCGGTGATCCTGATGATCATCGTCATCGCGCTGACCGCGATCCAGTTCCGCTATGTCGAGCGCAAGGTGCAGTACTGATGGTCGAGAGCCGCCGCCACCGGAGCCTCGTCGCCTACCTCGTGCTGGCGATCGGGGTCGTGATCGTCGCCTTCCCGGTCTACGTCGCGATCATCGCCTCGACCCACGACGCCGCGACGCTCATCAACGGCAACATGCCGCTGACCCCCGGCGGCGAGACGATCGAGAACTACCGGCGCACGGTCCTCGTCGGCACGGCCGGCACCACCCGCGAGCCGGTCGGCACCATGATGCTGAACTCCTTCGTCATGGCGATCGGCATCGCGGTGGGCAAGATCCTGATCTCGATCCTCTCGGCCTTCGCTATCGTCTATTTCCGCTTTCCCTTCCGCAAGACCGCGTTCTGGATCATCTTCATCACCCTGATGCTGCCGGTCGAGGTGCGCATCTATCCGACCTACAAGATCGTCGCGGACCTCGGCCTCCTCGACACCTACACGGGCCTGATCCTGCCGCTCATCGCCTCGGCCACGGGCACGCTCCTGTTCCGCCAGTTCTTCATGACCGTGCCGGACGAGCTCCTCGAGGCGTCGAAGATGGACGGGGCGGGGGCGTTCCGCTTCTTCAAGGACACCCTCCTGCCGCTCTCCATGACCACCATGGCGGCGCTGTTCGTGATCCAGTTCATCTACGGCTGGAACCAGTACCTCTGGCCGCTGCTCATCACCACGCGCGACGACATGCAGACCATCGTCATCGGCATCAAGAAGATGATCGCGACGCAGGACGCGCTGACCGAATGGCAGCTCGCCATGGCGACGGCGGTGCTTGCCATGCTGCCCCCCGTCGCCGTCGTGGTGCTGATGCAGCGGCTGTTCGTGAAGGGACTGGTGGAGACGGAGAAATGATAGCGGCGAATGGCGAATGGCGAGTGGCGAATGGAGGGTGGGCCCCAGCGCCCAGCTCTTTGCACGCGCTTCCATTCGCCATTCGCCATTCGCCATTCGCTAGGGACGACCAATGGCCGGCGTGATCCTCGACAGCGTCCAAAAGGTCTACGCCGGCAGCGTCGAGGCCGTGCGCAGCGTGTCGTTCGACATCGACGACGGCTCGTTCTGCGTGCTCGTCGGCCCGTCGGGCTGCGGGAAGTCGACGCTTCTGCGCATGATCGCCGGGCTCGAGACCATCACGGCGGGCACGATCCGCATCGGCGAGCGGGTCGTGAACGAGATCGAGCCGTCCGAGCGCGACATCGCCATGGTGTTCCAGAACTACGCGCTCTACCCGCACATGAACGTCTACGACAACATGGCCTACGGCCTCAGGAACCGCGGCACGCCGAAGACGGACATCGACGCGCGGGTGAAGGAAGCCGCGCGCATCCTCGCGATCGAGCCGTTCCTCGCGAGGAAGCCGCGCGAGCTCTCGGGCGGGCAGCGCCAGCGCGTCGCCATGGGGCGCGCGATCGTGCGGAAGCCCCAGGTGTTCCTGTTCGACGAGCCCCTGTCGAACCTCGACGCGAAGCTTCGGGTGCAGATGCGGGTCGAGATCAAGCGCCTGCAGCGGGCGCTCGGCGTCACCTCGGTCTACGTCACCCACGACCAGGTCGAGGCGATGACGCTCTCCGACAAGCTCGTGGTCATGAACGCCGGGCGGGTCGAGCAGATCGGCACGCCGTCCGACGTCTACCGCCGGCCGGCGACGCGGTTCGTCGCGACCTTCATCGGCTCGCCGCCGATGAACATCCTCGAGGGCATCGTCGAGGGGCCGGGCCTGGTGCAGGTCGCGGGCAGCCTGCTGCCCGTCGCCGACATGAGCCCGGACTTGGCGCCCGACGTCCGCGTCCACGTCGGCATCCGCCCGGAGGACGTGCGGGTCTCGGCCGACGGCGAGACCGCCTTCCGCATCGACGTCGACTTCATCGAGGAGCTCGGCGCGACCCAGCTCTTCCACGGCAAGACCGCCGGCGACGAGTTCGTCCTCCAGGCCGCGACCGGCCTCATCCCGGCCGATTCGAAGCAGCTTGCCCTCGCCGTCGACCCGGCGAACGTGCATCTGTTCGCCCGCGACACGGGGCAGCGGCTCGGGCGCTAGCCTTCCGGACGGGAGAGGCCGGTTCGACCACCGCAGGCGAAAGGTCAGCCATGACGGTCACCATCGACGGCGCGACGCTCACGATCGGCGAGGCCGTGCGCGTCGCGCGGCCCACCCCCGGCGGCCGCTTCGAGAAGGCGGCGCTCGACCCCGCCGCGCGCGAGAGGATTGCGGCGACGCGGGCCTACATCGACCGCGAATGGATGCGCGACGACGCGCCGCTGATGTACGCCTTCAACACCGGGGTCGGCCTGTTCAAGGACCAGCGCATCCTCGTCGCCGACATGGCCGAGTACCAGCGCCGCACCGTGCTGGCGCACGCGACCGGCGTCGGCGAGCCTTTTGGGGAGGACACCACGCGGGCCATGATGCTGCTCCGCGCCAACGCCTTCGCCTCGAACTATTCGGGGCCGCAGGTCGAGCTCGTCGAGCGGCTGATCGCCTTCCTCAACGCCGGCCTGCACCCGGTGATCCCCCAAAAAGGCTCCGTCGGCGCCTCCGGCGACCTCGCGCCGCTTGCCCACATGGCGGGCGCGGTCTGCGGCTTCCCCGAGGCCGAGATCGTCTTTCGCGGCAAGCGCCTGCCGGCCCGGGACGCGATGATGAAAGCGGGCTTTACGCCCGACTTCGTCATGGGGGCGAAGGACGCCTCCGCCCTCATCAACGGCTCGACGACCTCGCTCGCGCTCGGCGTCCTCGCCGTCCACGACGCCCGCCGGCTCCTGAAGCAGGCCGACATCGCGCTCTGCCTCTCGCTCGAGGCGATGCGCGGCGAGCTCGACGCCTTCGACCCGCGCCTGCATAAAGCACGGCCCCACGTCGGCCAGGGCCGCGTCGCCCGCAACGTCCTGCGTATCACCGATGGCACGAAGCGCTGCAGCCAGGGCGCGCGCGACCTCGTCTTCCCGGAGGAGAGCCGCGCCCCCGGCACGCCGGCGCCGCCCCGAGTCCAGGACGTCTACAGCCTGCGCTGCGCCCCGCAGGTGCACGGGCCGGCCATCGAGGCGATCGAGTATGCCGAGCGCATTTTCGCGACCGAGATCAACGCGGCGACCGACAACCCGCTCATCGTCGATGACGGGAAGGGCGGCTACGTCTCGATCTCCGGCGGGCACTTCCACGGCCAGTACATGGCGCAGGCGCTCGACTTCCTCGCCATTGCGATCGCCGACCTCGGCGCGGTCTCGGAGCGGCGGCTCGCCCGCCTGATCGATCCGGCCATGAGCTACGGCCTGCCGAGGAACCTCTTGGCCGGCAAGCGCGGGCTCAACACCGGCTACGCGACGGTGCAGTGCTCGATGTCGGCCCTCGTGATGGAGAACCGCGGGCTTGCGACCCCCGGCTCCGTCGACACCATCCCGGGCAAGGGCAACGCCGAGGACCACGTCTCGAACTCGACCTGGTGCGGGCGCAAGGCCCGCACGGTCGTCGAGAACGCCGAGCAGATCGTCGCCGGCGAGCTCCTGATGGCGGCGCAGGCGCTCACGCTGGTCGAGCCCCTGGCCGGGGACTTTCCCGTGGGAAAAGGCACCCGCGCGGCCCTCGACGCGATCCGCGCCGCGATCCCGCCGGCCCTCGACGGCGACCGCTGGTACGCGGCCGAGATGCGCGACTCCCTCGCCCTCCTGCGCTCCGGCGCCGTGATCGAGGCCGTCGAAGCCACGGTCGGCCCCCTCGAATGATCACGAGCGCCGGGCAATCCGCTTCACGGCCTCGATCAGCACCCGGACGGCCATGTCCGCGTCCTCTTCCGTGATCGACTCGGCCGGGTTGTGGCTGATGCCGCCCTTGCAGCGCACGAAGAGCATGGCCGAGGGGCAGAGATTGGCCATGGCCACCGCATCGTGGCCCGCGCCGGAGGCGAGGCGAAGGGGTTCGACGCCGGCGCT
>DASVPW010000101.1:0-4700 GCA_036389455.1 Beijerinckiaceae bacterium | reverse complement strand
GATCGCTTGTTCCGGTTCAGGGAAGCGAAGTTCTCGCTGAACCCGTCGGTCAGCGGCGGCCAGCCCCGCATCGTGTCTCCCCCGTCCGGGTGCTCGACCTTGATGACGTTCGCTCCCATATCGGCGAGGAGCATCCCGCAGAAAGGGCCGGCCGCCACGTTGCAGAATTCGATGACGGTCACGCCGCTGAAAGGAAGCACCGCGCTCTCCACGTCCGACATTCAGGACAGCTGCTCACCGGGATGAGCAAACACCATTCCGACATCGAAAATCCGGTCCACGCGACAGCCCACGTGATGGGCACGCATCCGTTCAGTCGACCTTGAGCGCGAGCGAGCGCACCACGGGCGTCCAGAGCGTGATGTCATCGGCCAGAGCCTTGCGGAAGCTCTCGGGCGTGGAGGCGGAGCTCGGTTCCATTCCGGCCCCGACCAGGAGCTGCCGGAAGTTCGGCTCGGCGAGCACGGTCCGTGTCGCTTGCGCGATCTGGTCCACGATCGAGCGCGGCGTCCTCGCCGGGGCGAGAAGCCCGATGAGACCCGTGGCGACCAAGCCGGGCATTCCGGCCTCGGCCGCGGTCGGCAATTCGCTTGCCGCCGCCAGCCGGTTCGGCCCCGTGACGGCGAGGACCCGCATCTTCCCCGATCGGTGGAGCTCGATGATCTGTCCCGTCAGCCCGAGGACTGCGATCTGGATATGGCCGCTCACGAGGTCGGTGATGGCCGGGCCGGTGCCACGGTAAGGGACTTGAACCATCGCGGGGGTGCCGGCGAGCGACTTGAAGAGCTCGCCCGTGAGATGCTGGATCGAGCCGACCCCTGCATGGCCATATGAAAGGGTCGCGCCGGCTTTTCCGTGCGCGATCAGCTCCGTCAGGTTCTGGGCGGGCACGGCCGGATTGACTGCGATGCACAACGGATAGGCCGCGATCCCGGCGATCGGATCGAGATCTTTGACTGGATCGTAAAGCGGCCGGCTCTTCAGCAGGGCTTCATTGACGTGGGTCTGAGTGCCGCCAAGCAGGATCGTATAGCCATCGGGCTCCGCGCGAGCTGCCGCAGCGGCACCCAGCGATGACCCTGCGCCGCCCATGTTCTCGACCACGACCGTCCCGAGATGCGGCTTGACCGCCTCGGCCCAGGGCCGTCCGACCGTGTCGAACGCGCCGCCCGGCGGAAACGGGACGACAAGCCGGATCGGCCGCGAAGGATAACCCTGCGCCCGGGAGAGGCTCGAGCCCCCGGACGCGACGGCCCCACCGGCCAGCATGCCGACGACTTGCCGACGCGAATAGCTCATGAGGCACTCTCCTGCCGCGCGGAGGGAAGGCTGGGGCATAATCGGCGGGAATTCAATCCAATCCCCGTCGACGAGGTCGAAACCGCGCGACCGGGTTTGGTGGCGAGCAAGCCGGTCTTTGTCGCATCCGCTGAAAGCCCAGGACTTCTGGCGCTACCGACCACACAGGCGAGCTGTGCTGAGCGGTACGCAGGCGCGGGGCTCAAGGGGGAGGGACAATCGCGCCCCGGCGCGGGGCGGCGCGGTCGCGGATCGCCGCGAGGGTGAGCGAGCCGAGGTCCGCACCGTTGGGGGCGACCACCGCGGCCGTGTCGGCGCCTTCGGCCAGGAGGATCGAGAGCGCGTCGCGCAGCGTCGTCGCGGCGGCGATGCGCGGTGCGCCCGGAGGCGCCGGGGCCGGCGTCGCGGCTTCGCCCGCCGTCGCAAGCGCGAGGCGCTTCAAGCCGCGGTCGAGGCCGAGGAACTCGGCCACGAACGCGTCCCCCGGCGCCGCGAGGATATGGTCCGGCGTGTCGTACTGGACGAGGCGCCCGGCCCGCATGAGGGCGAGCCGGTCGCCCATCCGGATCGCCTCGTCGATGTCGTGGGTGACGAGGATGATGGTCTTGCGCAAGCGGCGCAGGATCGCCAGGAACTCGCCCTGCAGGCGCTCGCGCACGACCGGGTCGACGGCGCCGAAGGGCTCGTCCATGAGCATCACCGGCGGGTCGGCGGCGAGGGCCCGCGCGACCCCGACCCGCTGGCGCTGCCCGCCCGAGAGCTCGCCGGGGAACCTTCGCGAGAACTCCCGCGGGTCGAGGCCGACGAGGGCGAGCATCTCCTCGACCCTGGCGGCGATCTTCGGCTTCGGCCACCGCAAGAGGCCCGGCACCGTCGCGACGTTCTCGGCGACGCTCATATGCGGGAAGAGTCCCACCTGCTGGATGACGTAGCCGATGGTGCGCCTGAGCCTCACCGGGTCGGCGCCCGTGACGTCCTCGCCTGCGACGAGGACGCGGCCGGAGGTCGGCTCGATCAGGCGGTTCACCATCCGCATGGTGGTCGTCTTGCCGCAGCCCGAGGGGCCGATGAGGACGCAGATGGTCCCTTCCGGCACGT
This sequence comes from Beijerinckiaceae bacterium, assembly GCA_036389455.1. GTDB lineage: Bacteria > Pseudomonadota > Alphaproteobacteria > Rhizobiales > Beijerinckiaceae > JAJKJG01. Next base: position 2,303 of record DASVPW010000101.1, on the reverse strand, counting down.
CGAGGTCGAGGGCCTCGACGGCGGGGCGCGCGCTCCCCGGAAAGACCTTGGTGACGGCTTCGAGGCGGATCATGCGGCGGCGCGCCTCCGGGTCGCGAGCCGCTCGACGCCCGCGAACAGGATCTCCGTCCCGGCCGCAAGCGCCGCGACGGCGAGCGCCCCGACGATCAGCTCGGGGAAGTCGAGGGTGCCCATGCCGGCGGTGATGAGCTCGCCGAGCCCGCCGCCGCCGACGAAGGCCGCGAGCGTCGCCGCCGCGACGATCTGCACCGCCGCCGTGCGGATGCCGGCGAAGACCACCGGCAGCGCCAGCGGCACCTCGATGCGGCGTACGACCTGCCGGTCGGAGAGGCCCTGCCCGTGCGCCGCGTCGACCACGTCCGGATCGACCGAGCGCAGGCCCGCGTAGGTGTTGAGGAGGATCGCCGGCACGCCGTAGAGGGTGAGGGCGATCATGGCCGGAAGATAGCCGGTGCCGACGAGGGGCAGCATCAGGACGAGGAGCGCGAGGCTCGGGATCGTGCGCAGCACGTTCGCGGCCCCGATGGCATAGGCCGCGGCGCCGGGGACCCGCGTCAGCGCCACGCCGAGCGGCACCGCGACCGCGACGGCGAGGCCGAGCGCCGCGGCGGACAGCTCGACGTGGCGAAGGCCCGCCTCGGCGAGCACGCCGCGGTGCTCCACGATCCAGCGCAAGGTGTCAGCCAGCATCGGGGCGCACCACGGGCTTGAGCCGGCGCTCGACGCGGCGCAAGGACTCGTCGGCGGCGACCGCGAGAGCCGAGGTCAGGACCGCGCCGGCGACGATCTTCTCGGTGAAGTCCTGCGTGATGCCCTGGAAGATGATGTCGCCGAGGCCGCCGGCGCTGATGTAGGCCGCGACCGTCGCGACCGAGATCTGCATCACGACCGCGATGCGCACGCCCGCCACGATCACCGGGAGCGCGAGCGGCAGCTCGACCGCCAAGAGCCGCCGCCATGGCCCGAAGCCCATGCCGTCGGCGGCGTCGATCACCTCCGGCGGCACGGCGCGCAGCCCCGCCGCGACGTTGCGGACGAGGATCAAGAGCGAATAGAGCACGAGCGCCGTCACGGCCGGCCCTGTTCCGAGGCCCATGAACGGGATCAGGAGGGCGAACAGCGCCAGCGCCGGCACGGTGTAGAGGATGCCGGTCGCCGCGATGGCGGCGGCGTAGAGGCGCGGCCGGCGGGCCGACCAGATCCCGAGCGGCAGGGCGATCGCGAGCGACAGCGCGAGCGCCGCCGCCACCATCCCTATGTGCTCGGTCAGCGCCGTGAAGAGGCGGTCGTAGTTCTCGAGGGTCCAGCTCACGAGGCCGGCGCCCCCGCGAGCACGCCGCGCAACGTGCCGTCGGCGAGCGCCGCCGCGATGCGCTCGAAGTCCGGCCCGGTCGGCCGGTCCTCGTCGAGGGCCGGGACGCGGGCGCGGACGAAGCGGTGGGTCGCCTGGGTTCCGCTACCGAGCCGGATTCCGGGGCGCAGGTCGACGGCCTGCGCCGCCACGACGAGCTCGATGGCGGCTAGCCGGTTGAGGCGGCGGAGGATGTCGCGGGTCTTCGTGACGACGCGCGGCGTCATCGGGGCGTAGTCCTCGATGCCGTCGGCGACCGGCGCCGTGAGCGCCCCGACCGGCAGGGCGAGGTGGCGGATCTCGGCCTCGAGGGCCGCCGCGGTCTTCTGGGCCGTCGCGAAGCCGGTGCGGCCGCCGCCCCGCGGCGTGAGGAACCGCGGCAGGTCCGAGAGTCCCGGCGACATCAGCTTCGCGATCCGGAACACCGCGGCCGCGGCGACGTGGGAGGCTGCGAGGCCCAGGGCCTCGAAGGCGATGGCCAAGGCAGTCGTGTCGAAGTTGACGGTCGAGATCATGTCGCCGTCGTCGAGCACCGCCGGGCTGTCGCCGGCGCCGTTAAGGTCCGCCTCGACCGCCCGCCGCGCCGCCGCAAGGGCCTCGGCGGCGGCGCCGAGGACCGGGGCGAGGCAGCGGAACGAGAGCGGGTCCTGCAGGCGCCGCGCGCGGCCGCTCTCGAAGAGGTCGCTGCCGGCAAGAAGCGCGCGCAGGCGCGCCGAGGCGTCCGCCTGCCCGGGCGCGGGGCGTAGCGCCACCGCCCGCTGGTCGAGCGGCGAGAGGTTCGCCCGGAAGCCTTCGAGCGACAGGGCGCCCGCCGCCGTCGCGGCTTCGAGCGCGAGGTCGGCCTCGTGCAGCGCCAGCGCCGCGAGGCCGATCGAAAGGGCGTTGGCGTTGAGGAGCGCGATGGCGTCCTTCGGGCGGAGCTCCGGCGGAG
>DASVPW010000100.1:0-52968 GCA_036389455.1 Beijerinckiaceae bacterium | reverse complement strand
TCTTCGCCGACTTCGCCGACGTGATGGCGCACGCCGTCCAGGACGCCACCAACGTCGTCATCACCTCGAACGCCGGCGACACCCTCACCCTCGCCAACGTCCTCAAGGCAACCCTCACAACCGACGACTTCGTCTTCCTGTCGTGAGCGGCGGGCGGCGCGAACGGGATGGACCCTGAGCGCGTTGATGTCCCATGAGACCGGCCCGGACCTTCGCCCTCGTCCTCGCCCTCGCGCCGTCGCTCGCCGCGGGAGCGCTCGCGCAGGGGCGCCCGCAATCGACCGCCATGACCTGCCGCCAGGCGGCCGCGCTCGTCTTCGCGCGCGGCGCGGTGGTGCTCGGCACCGGCGGCCACACCTACGACCGCTACGTCCGCGACCGCAGCTTCTGCGAGATCACCGAGGCGACGCGGCCGGGCTTCGCCCCGACCCGCGACGACCCGCAATGCCCCGTCGGCTACCGCTGCTTCGAGCCGGGCGGGAAGCTGTGGGACGATTGACCCTCAGGCGTCCCCGACGATCGCCGTGACCCGGCCGGTGCCGCCGCAGTCCGGGCACGGGGCCTTGCCCTTACGGCCAGAGCCGCCGCACGTGCGGCACGGGAGCTCGCCGGTCTGGGCGGAGCCGGGACGGGCCTCGTCGCCGGGATGGCGTCTGCCGCTCACCGGCACCTTCTGGGACGCGGGCTTGCCGCCGCTCGCGCGGTCGCGCATCGGCTCCCTTTCAGGCCCGGACGGGCGTCCCGCCGGACACGGCGTCGTCCTTGCGCGCCCGCAGGCGGAAGGCGCAGACGAGCAGCATGATCCCGAACACCAGGGCGTAGGCGCCCATCCACCAGGTCAGCACCACGAGCCCGGCAAGCGGCGCGACGATCAGGGCGACGCCGAACACGATCGAGGCGAGCCCGGAGAGCAGGAGCCACCAGCGCCCATGGTCGCGTCTCAGCCGGAACGAGGCCGCGGCCATCAGGGCGCCGGACAGGAGCGCCCAGGCCGCGATCATCAGGAGGAAGGCGAGCGCGGTCAGCCCCGGCCAGACGAAGGCGATGACGCCGATGGCAATGTTCGCCACGCCCTCGAGCACGAGCAGGCCCCAGCGCTCCCCATGCGTCGCCGCCCGCACCCCGGCAACGATCCCGAAGATGCCGTCGACCAGCATGTAGGCCGAGAAGAACAGCACCAGCGACAGGATCGTGGCGCCGGGGACGAAGAGGGCGACGAGGCCGAAGACGATGCCGCAGACGCCGCGCACCGCCACCGCCCACCAGTTGCGGGCCAGGAGCGCGCTCAAGGTGTCCGACGCGCCGGCCGGGCCTCCGGGGCGCGCCGCAATGGGAGAAACATTCGGGTCCATGCCGGCCTCCTCACGGGCGAGGAATCTACGTGAACCTTGGCCGTCACGGGAAGTTCCTTGCGCGGGTGCGCGTCAGCGCCAGAACGGCTCCGCGTCGGCGAAGTCGCGGAAGGCCCTTCGGGCCGCGCCGAGGTGCTCGTCGAGGCGGGACGCCCGGCGCTCGGCGAGAAGCCGCTCCGCCTCGCGGGTCGCCGGGTCGGCGCCGTTGCCGGCCAGCGCGGCCGCGACCGCGATGTCGTTGAGGTCGCCGAGCCGGTCCTGGAGGTCGACGAGGGCCGCCCGGAAAGCCTTGGCGCGGCGCGCGCGGCCCTTGCCCGGCCAGAGCGGCGCGAAGAACTCGGCGGCGTAGCGCAACTTCTTGACCGCGATGCGGACCCGGTGGCGCGCTGCCGGCTCGAGCTCCGCGAGGCGCGCGGCCTTCCCGCGGACGCGCCTCGCCCGCCGGGCGAGTTCCCGCGCCGCGAAGGCCTCGACCGGCGCCGCGCGCAGGCGCGCGTTGTCCTCCCCCGCAAGCCACGAACCGGCCTCGGTCCAGGCGAGCGTCTTCAGGACGGCCCGGCCGAGGCGGCCGGACGACACGGCCTCGACGGCCTTGTCATAGGCGGCGTCGCGCCGCCCGGCATAGACCCTTGCGAGGTCCGCCAGGCCTGCGTCGTCCGGCCGCTCGGCACAGGCGGGGCCGAGGGTCTTTTCGATGAACACATCGAGGTCGCGGGCCTCGCCGAAGTCGGCCGCGAGCGCGCGCAGCTCCGCCTTGACCGTCCCGGCCTCCCCGTCCGCGACGGCGTCCCGGAACAGGGACAGGGCGGCCCGCAGGCGCCGCAGGGCGACCCGCATCTGGTGCACGGCCTCGGGATCGCGCGCCGGCAGGAGGGGCGCGTTCGCGAGGAGATGGAAGAGGCAGGCGCAGGCGATCGCCCGGAAGGCCTCCTGGACGCTCATTCCCGCCGCGATCCCGGGCGGCTTCGCCTTCTCGGGGAATGCCGGGGGAGCCCTCACGTCCTGGTCCATGACGCGGAAGTCTGGCGGACGGCGCCGTCACAGACAACGGGCCTCTCCCCGCCCGCCGGGAGAGGGTTGGGAGAGGGGGCGAGGCCGGATCAGCGCGCCCTCGTCGCCTCCTCGAGGAAGCGGGCGAGGGCGGCGCGGTCGGCGGGGTCGGGAATGGTCTGCTCGGGCATCTTGGTGCCCGGGGTGTAGCGGGAGGGGCCGACCTCGAACAGCTTCTGGATCGTCTCGGCGTTCCACACGATGTCCATCCGCTTGAGCGGCTCGGAGAAATTGTAGCCCGGCGCCGTCGCGATGCGGCGGCCGAACACCCCGTGAAGGGTCGGCCCGGCCCGGTTGCCGTCCGAGGGGGTCAGGGTGTGGCAGGCGGCGCAGGCCTGGAAGAGCTCGGCGCCGCGGTCGCCCTTGAAGCCGGCCAGGAAATCGTCGGGCCGCGTCATCACCGCGGCGCCGATATGCTCGCCCGTCCTCATGTCCCAGCGCCGGACCATCCGGTCGCTGCCGCCGGTGAGGAGCTCCGCGCCGTCCGGCCGGAAGGCCAGTGACCACACCGGCAGCCCCGGGCCGACGAGGCTGAACGCGGTCGCGCCCGAGGCGCGCTCGACGATCGCGACGGCGCCGCCGATGGTCGCGGCCGCGATCCGCGACCCGTCCGGGGAGATGGCGAGCGCGATGATCGGCGTCGGACCGATCTCGCGCTCTGCCCGCGTGCGCCCGTCGGGAGCGAGGATGCGCAAGGCCCCGTCGGCGCCGCCTGCGACGATCTCGCCGTCCGGCGCGACCGCAACCGCGTTGAGCGGCGTCGGCAGGGTCACGACGGCCGGCGCGCCCTCGTCCGCGGACCAGATCCTGAGCGTCGCGTCGTAGCCCGCCGTCACCACGCGCCCGCCGGGGCCGAAGGCGACGCCGTTGACGTTGCCCTGATGGCCGTTGAGGAGCCTTCCGGCGGCGCCTCCCAAGGCCGCGACCCGCGCCGTCCCGTCCCAGGACGCGGAAGCGATGCGGCCGTCGGAGGACACCGCCAGCGCCGCGATCGGCCCCTTGTGGGCCTCGATCACCTGCACGGGGCCGGTCTCGCCGGCCTTCCAGACCGCGATGCGGCCGTCCTCCCCGCCGGTGGCGAAGCGCCCGTCGGGCAGTGCCGCGGCGGCGTTCACGGCGCCGTCGTGGAAGCGCAGGACGGACAGCGCGGTCCCCTGGTCGAGCGCCCATAGGATCGCCGACTGGTCGAAGCTGCCCGACAGCGCCAGCCGCCCGTCCGGCGCCACCGCGACGGCACGCACCGGACCGCCGTGGCCGCGCATCTGCGCGAGGGCAGGCGAGGCGCTCGCGAGGACGGCGAGGAAGGCGACCCTGAACAGGGCGGCGTTCATCATGCACCTGCCGGCGTGAAGCCGAGCGACCGCAGCTCGTCACGCACCGCCGGGTCGCTCAGGAGATCGAGGAAAGCCGCGACGGCGGGGCAGGTCCGCCGCTCCGCCACGACGGCGAAGTCGTAGTGCTCCTCGGACAACGGCAGAAACCCCAGGCCGTAGGCCTCGGCGGCCGGCGCGATGGCGATGCCCCAGTCGGCGCGCTCCTGCGCGACCGCGGCCGCAACGGCGTTATGGGAGCGCGGCTGGTTCCAGTAGCCGTCGGGCTTCGCGCCCTGAAGCAGCCCGTCGATCAGGATGCGCGTGCCGGCGCCCGGGTTGCGGTTGACCATGAGACAGTCCGGATCGGCGAGAGCTACCTTGATGGCCTCGGCGGCGCTCCTGCCCGTGAAGCGCGCGTCGCCCGGGCGGAACACGACGCCCTGCATGCGCCGCCAGCCCTCGACGAGGTCGAGGCCGGGGGTCAGGAACGGGGCGTTGTAGGTCCCGGTCTTCGGGTCGAGGAGGTGGATCGGCGCGATGTCGCATTCACCCCGCCGCGCCGCCGCCAATCCGCCGAGGCTGCCGACCGCGAGGAGGCGCACCGCCTGCCCCATGGCGGCGAGGCGGCCGACGACGCGGTCGAGGCCGATGTCGTGGCTTCCCATCACGACGAGGCCGGGCAGGCGCAAGTGCGGCGCGAACAAGGTGACCTCGGCCTTCGTCCCGGCCGGAAGCGAATCGGCAAGGGCGTCGACGGTCAGGAAGCCGTCGGCCTGGGCGAAGGCCGTGACGGCGCCCGAGCCCTTGCCCGTCGGATAGGCGGCAAGGCCGTCCTCGCGCCGGACGAGCGAGACCATCACGAACTCGGTGCGCCCGAGCTCGGAGGGCACCCGCACCGGCACGGTCGCCGCAACCTTCGTCTCGGCCCGCGCCGGCAGGCCGGCGAGCCGCCTCAAGGTCGGCGCGACCACGTCGTGGAAGGTGAACATGGCCGAGGTCGGGAAGCCCGGCAGCACCACGACCGGTTTTCCGCCGCAGACCGCGAGGCACAGCGGCTTGCCGGGCTTGAGAGCCACGCCATGCGCAATGATTCCCGGCTCGCCCACCCGCCCGATCAGCCGGTGCGAAAGGTCGCCCGCGCCCTTCGAGGTACCGCCCGAGAGGATCACCATGTCGCAGGCGTCGAACGCTTTCCGGATCGCGGCCCCGAGGGCCGCCTCCTCGTCCGGGAAGGCGCCATAGAAGACCGGGTCGCCGCCGTTCTCGGCGACCGCGGCGCAGACGATCGGACCATTCGAGTCGTAGATCGCGGCGGGGCGCGGCGCCGCGCCGGGGGCCAGAAGCTCGTCGCCGGTCGAGAGCACGCCGACCCGCGGGCGGCGATGGACCGGGACCTCGCCAAGGCCGCAGGCGGCGAGCATCCCGATCTCGCGCGAGCCGATTACCGTGCCGCGCCGCAAGAGAACCTCGCCGCGTGCGATGTCCGAGCCGGCGAAGCCGACGTGCTGGCCGGGGCTCGCCGGGCGCCGGACCTCGACCGCCGTGCCCTCCAGGGTCTCGACGGCCTCGGTGTGCTCGATCATGACGACGGCGTCGGCGCCGCGGGGGATCGGCCCGCCGGTCGCGATCGGCGTCGCCGTGCCGGGGGCGACCGCCACGCGGGAGACGACGCCGCAGGCGATCACCTCCGGATTGAGGCGGAGCGTTATGGGGCTGGACTCGCCCGCGCCGGCAATGTCGGCGGCGCGCACCGCGAAGCCGTCGACGCCCGAGCGGTCGAACGGCGGCACGTCGATCGAGGCCGCGACGTCCTCGCCAAGCACGCGCCCGAGCGCCTCCGCGAGCGGCGTCCGCTCCGTCCCGAGGGGCTGAGGCGCGAGCGCCGCCTCGAACCGGCGCACCGCCTCGTCCCGCGGCAACACGGTGAGGAACTGCTCCTGGGTGACGGCCGCCCGGAAAGCGCCGGAGCCGTGGGGCTTGTTCATAGGGCGCGTTTTGTCACAACGGAAAGGCCTCGGCCAGTTCGCCGGCCGCGAAACCTTCGTTGTCGGGCGGCACCGCGAGCCAGGCGTCCGCCGCCGCGATCGCGGCAAGCGTCAGGTCGCCGCAGGCGAGCGGCTCGAGTCCGTCCGCCGCCCGGCGCAGGAGCGCGACTTCGGTCAGCCCGAGCGCCGATGCGATTTTTCTGACGAGCGTCGCCCGCACCGGCGGCTCGGGCTCGGCGCGGGCGAGGTGGGCGATGCAGGGGCGCACGAGGGTCAGCGCGACCGCGAGCGCCGCCTCGAGCCGCGGCGGCACGACGATCGCCGGGGTCGCGCCGAAGCGCCCGCACAGCGTCCCCTCCCCCGGCCGAAGCGCCACCCCTCGGGCCAGCACCTCGCCTTCGGCGGCGAGGACATCGGCCGCAAGACCAATGTCCCCGATCATGAGGAGAAGATCGGCCGGAGGGGTGGACATGATTACGGAGAGGCGCGTGCGCTCCCGAAAGGCCTGGTGCTCGACCCGGGCTCCGGCCTGCACCGCGAAGCGCTGGAGATAGTCGCTCGACGGGGAAGGCCTTCCGCCGACGAGGAGGACGCGGACCCGCGGCTCACGCACCGGGCACACCTCGACGCCGGCTGTCGCGCCGACGCTCAAGTCGATGGCGCGCAGCCGCTCGCCCGCCCGACGCAAGGTCGCCTGCGCCGCGGCGTCCTCGCCGGCCCGGCGCACCCCCTCCCCCGGCGGCGCAGACGCCGTGACCTCGACCGCGCCGGCGGCGGCTTCCGTAACAGCGTCCGGCGGCAGCACGCAGTCCGCCCCGGGCGGCAGCTCGTCGCCTGCCGCGACCCATGCCGGCGGTTGGGCCAGAAAGGCCGGAGAATAGGGCGAGGCGCCGACGATCTCCACGGCCGCGGCGGCCCAGCCATCGCGCAGCGCGACCGGCCTCGCCGGGACGGCAGCCGGAGCCTGGAGCGGCGCAGCGAGAACTTTCCCTTCGGCGGCCCGCAGAGGAACCCGGCGCGGTTCGACGGTTGCGACGCCAGCGAGCAATCGCGACAGCGCCTCTGCCAGGGAAATCAGCGGCGACGCTTCAGGACCTGTCACTCACTGCTCCCGCCCTGCCGCGCTTCCCCGCCGCGCCGCGAGTGTCGTGCCGGGCGCGCCAAGCCTTGTCCAGCCCGCGCCCATGGGGCAAGCACTGGAACGATGTCCGACACCCGCCTGAACCTCAGGGGTCTCAAGTGCCCCCTGCCCGCGCTGAAGACCCGCAAGGCCCTGCAGGGCCTGACCCCCGGCGACCTTCTCACCGTGGAATGCACCGATCCCCTTGCCGCCATCGACATCCCGGCCCTCCTCCAGGAGACCGGCGACCGGCTGGAGGGGCAGGAGGAGACGGCGGACACGCTCCTCTTCACCATCCGCAAGGCTTGAAGCTCACCCCCGCGTCGCCTGCCGGATCTGCTCGCTGATGCGGATCGCGACCTCGAGGGCCGACTTGCCCAGCGCCGCGCCGACCTTGGGCTGCTGCGCGCCCGCGACGCTCTCGACGAAATGCGCGAGCTCGATCGCAAGGGGCTCGCCCTTCTCGATCGGGATCGGGTGAACCGGGATCGCGCTGGCGTCGGCCTTGGCGAGGCCGAGCTTGAGCTTCAGCCCGTAGGCGATCACGTCGCTCTTCTTGACGAGGTGCCCCTTCTGCTCCTTGAAGTCGAGGGAGAGGTAGGCGTCCTTCTGGAAGATGCGGATCTCGCGGCTGGCTTTGAGGCTGATGCGGCTCGCGCTCAGGTTCGCGACGCAGCCGTTCTCGAACTCGATGCGGGTGTTGGCGATGTCCTCGGTCTTGGACAGCACGTTGATGCCGACGCTGTCGATGCGGGCGATGGGCGCCTTCACGAGCGCCAGCACGATGCCGATGTCGTGGATCATGAGGTCGAGCACGACGCCGACGTCGGTGCCCCGCGTCGAGTACGGCGAAAGGCGCTCGCTCGTGATGTACTTCGGGTCGCTCGCCTCCTTCTCGAGGTAGCTCATCACCGGGTTGAAATGCTCGATGTGGCCGACCTGGACGAGGCGGCCGGCGGCCTTCGCGGCCTCCATGACCTCTTCGGCCTCCTCGAGGCTCGTGCACAGCGGCTTCTCGATGAGGAGATGGCAGCCCCTGGCGAGGAGCTTCAGCGCTGTCGCGGCATGCGCGTCCGCCGGCACCGCGACCGAGACCGCATCGCAGGCCTCGCCCAGCTCGTCGAGGCTCGCGAAGGCGCGGCAGCCGTGCTTCTGCGAAATCTCGGCCGCGCGGGCGCGGCTGGTATCATAGATGCCGACGAGCTCGGCGCCGGCCAGCTCGGCGTAGATGCGGGCATGGTGCTGCCCGAGCGCGCCCACGCCCACGACCCCGCAGCGCACCTTCGTCTTCTTCGGTCTGAACATGGCTCCCCGGGAGCGCGGCGAGCGGCCGCGGGCCGTACCTAGTTCATCCTCGGACGGGAGGGAACCGCAACGAAAAGCCCGGCCTCAGGGCCGGGCTCGACGCGTACGCAGCGACTTGAAGAGAATCACTTCTTGCCGCGGAGCGCATCCTTGATGCCGCCGATGGTGTTCTGGACCTTGCCCTCGATCTGGTCGCCCTTGCCTTCGGTCTCGAGCTTCGAGTCGCCGAGGACCTTGCCGGCGCCTTCCTTGAGCTTGCCCTTCATGTTCTTCATCGAGCCTTCGACGCGGTCTTCGTCGGCCATGTTCGTCTCCTTTGGATGAAACCACGGTGGGATGAGCCCACGGTCGAGGGTTCAACGTGCCGCTGCGGGGCCGGTTCCGGGCGGCATGGAGACGAACCGCTTTTGGCGCTATACCGGCTCGATTGGCAACGTCCGAAAGGGATTCCGAATGACCAAACGCGGGCAGTTCACGACGGTAGCGGTCGCGGCCTCGGCGGCGCTCGTTTGGATGGCCGGCGAAGCCGGCGCCGCGCAATGCGGCAACTCGGCGGCCGGCTTCGAGGCGTGGAAGAAGCAGTTCGCCGACGAAGCCAGGGGAAGGGGCATCAGCCCGTCCACCGTCTCGGCCTTCCTGGCGACGAGCTATTCGCATGCCACCATCGGGGCCGACCGCGGCCAGAGAGGCTTCCGACTGTCGCTCGATCAATTCCTCGCCAAGCGCGGCGGCCCGGCCATCGCCGCGCGCGGGCGCGCGCTCAAGCAGACCCATGCGGCCCTGTTCGCCTCGATCCAGCAGCGCTACGGCGTCCCACCAGGGCCGCTTCTCGCCATCTGGGGAATGGAAACGGCTTTCGGGGCTCAGCGCGGGAACACGAACGTTCTATCGGCCGTGGCGACCCTCGCCTACGACTGCCGCCGCTCGGCCTATTTCACGGAGCAGCTCTACGCCAATCTGACGCTGATCGATCGCGGCATTCTCTCGCCCGGCGCGCGCGGCGCCATGCACGGCGAGATCGGCCACACGCAGTTCCTGCCCAAGAACATCCTCAACTACGGCGTTGGCAATCTCGACAACGCCGCCAATGCGCTGACCTCGACGGCGAACTTCCTCAAGGCCCATGGCTGGCGCGCGGGTGCGGGATACCAGCCCGGCGAATCGAATTTCGCAGCCATCCAGGCGTGGAATGCCGCTTCGGTCTACCAGCGGGCCATCGCGCTCATCGGCCAGCAGATCGATGGCGGAGACGGCACGTCGTCACGGCGCTGATGACGGTGCCCCGAGGCTTTGCCTTGCGGGGTTTTGGCGCTAACACCGTTGCTGCCGGGCGCGCTCGCCCGAACGGACGAGGAATGGACGCCTCCCTCCGCCGCGCCGATCCGCAAGGCATGCTCCAGCCGCACACCGGGCCCGCATCGCAGGCCATGCCGGCGGACGTGCGCGTCGCCGTCGTCGGCTGCGGGCAATGGGGCCGCAACCACGTCCGCAACTACGCCGAGATCGGGGCGCTTGCGGCCCTCGTCGACCCGCACGAGGACGTGGTGCGGACCTTGAGCCGCGAGTTCGGCGGGCGGCCCTCGACCCTCGATGCCGTCCTCGACGATCCCTTAATCGAGGCCGTCGTCTGCGCGACGCCGCCGTCGCAGCACCACGCGCTCGCGCGGCGCGCGCTTATGGCCGGCAAGCACGTCTTCCTGGAGAAGCCGCTGGCCCTCAAGGTCGAGGAGGCCGAGGAGCTGTGCGCCTTGTCCGAGCGGCTCGACCGGCGGCTCATGGTCGGGCACATCCTGCAGTACCACCCGGCGTTCCTGAAGCTGCGCGAGCTCGTGCGCGAGGGCCGGCTCGGGCGCCTGCAGTACATCTACTCGAGCCGACTGAACCTCGGGAAGATCCGGCGCGAGGAGGACATCCTGTGGTCGCTCGCGCCGCACGACGTCTCGATGATCCTCTCGCTCGTCGGCACCGAGCCCGTGCGGGTCGAGGCCACCGGCGGCTACTTCCTGCACAAAACCATCGCCGACGTGACGACGACGCACCTCGCCTTCCCGGGCGGCGAGCAGGCGCACGTCTTCGTGTCCTGGCTCCATCCCTACAAGGAGCAGCGCTTCGTCGTCGTCGGCTCGGACGGCATGGCGGTATTCGACGACGGCGAGCCGTGGGAGCGGAAGCTCCTCCTCTACCCGCACAAGGTCGAGTGGCGGGACAACATGCCGGTGCCGTCGAAGGGCGAGGCGGCCGCGGTGCCGGTCGAGCCGGCGGAGCCCTTGCGGCAGGAGTGCCTGCATTTCCTCGACTGTGTGCGCACCGGCGCCCGTCCGCGCACCGACGGGCGCGAGGGCCTCAGCGTGCTGCGCGTGCTCGCCCGGGCAAGCGAGGCCCTGATGAAGGAGCGCGGCGAGGCGCCGCCGCCCGTCGCGGCCCTGCCGACGGGGCGCGTGCCGAAGGCCTATCCGGGCGTCGAGATCCACGAATCGGCGTACGTCGACCGCCCGGTCGAGATCGGCGCCGGCACGAAGATCTGGCACTTCAGCCACATCCTCGGCGGCGTCACGATCGGGCGAAACGTGACGGTCGGGCAGAACGTCTCGATCGGGCCGGACGTGACCGTCGGCGACGGCTGCAAGATCCAGAACAACGTCAGCCTCTACAAGGGCGTGACGCTGGAGGAGGGCGTGTTCTGCGGCCCCTCCTGCGTGTTCACGAACGTGATCAATCCCCGTGCCGGGATCGAGCGCAAGAGCGAGTTCCGACCGACGCTCGTGCGCCGCGGCGCCACCATCGGGGCGAACGCCACCGTTGTCTGCGGCCACACCGTCGGCGAGTACGCCTTCGTGGCGGCGGGCGCCGTGGTGACCGGGGACGTTCCGGCCTTCGCCCTCATGGCCGGCGTGCCGGCCGCGCGGATCGGCTGGGTCGGCCATGCCGGCGCCCGATTGGGGGCCGATCTCGTCTGCCCCGAGACCGGGCGGCGCTACCGCGAGACCGCGCCCGACACCCTGGAGGAAGTTTCTTGACCGCGAACCCGGCTCCCCTCCCCTTCATCGACCTCAAGGCCCAGCGCGCCCGCCTCGGAGCGGCGGTCGAGGAGGCGATCATGCGCGTCGTCGACCACGGCGCCTACATCCTCGGCCCCGAGGTCGCCGAGCTGGAGCGGGATCTCGCGGGGTTCTGCGGCGCGAAGCACGTCGTCTCCTGCGCCAACGGCACCGATGCCCTCGCCATGGTGCTGATGGCGAAGGGGGTCGGCCCCGGCGACGCGGTGCTCTGCCCGAGCTTCACCTTCGCGGCGACGGCCGAGGTCGTCGCCTGGTTCGGCGCGACGCCGGTGTTCGTGGACGTGACGGAGGACACCTTCAATCTCGACCCGGCGAGCCTCGAGCTCGGTATCCGGACCGCGCGGCAGCTCGGCCTCAAGCCCGTCGGCGTCATCACCGTCGACCTCTTCGGCCAGCCGGCCGACTACGACGCGATCGAGCCGGTCTGCGCCCGCGAGTCTTTATGGATGATGTGCGACGCGGCGCAGAGCTTCGGCGCCGCGTACCGGGGCCGCAAGGTCGGCGCCATCGGCGAGATCACGACGACGAGCTTCTTCCCGGCAAAGCCCTTGGGCTGCTACGGTGACGGCGGCGCGATCTTCACCGAGGACGCCGAGCTCGCCGACGTGCTGCGCTCGATCCGCATGCACGGGCAAGGAGCGGACAAGTACGAGAACGTGCGCATCGGCCTCAACGGCCGCCTCGACACCATCCAGGCCGCGGTGCTGATCGAGAAGCTCAAGATCTTTCCAAGCGAGATCGGGGCGCGCGAGCGCATCGCGCGGCGCTACAACGACCTCCTGCGCGAGGTCGCGATCGTCCCAGAGGTTGCGGAAGGCTCGACCTCGGTCTGGGCGCAGTACACGATCCGCATCCCGGGCCACGACCGCGCCGTCTTCCAGGAGGCGCTCAAGCGCGCCGGCATCCCGACCGCGATCTACTACCCGACGCCGCTCCACCGTCAGCCCGCCTACAAGCGCTACCCGAGCGCCGGCAACGGCCTGCCGGTCTCCGAGCGCCTCGCCGCCGAGGTCGTGAGCCTGCCGTTCCATCCCTACCTCGCCGAGGAGGTGCAGGACCGCATCGTCGGCGCCGTCAAGGATGCGCTGCGCGACGAGCCGCGCATCCGCCTCGCGTCCTGAGCGGCAATGGACGGGGCGGCGCGGCTGAGCGCGGCGGCCGGGGAGCCTTCGGCCTACGACCGGCTGATGCGGCGGATCGAAAGCCGCACCGCCGTCGTCGGCGTGATTGGCCTCGGCTACGTCGGCATCCCCCTTGCCCTCGCGACCGCCCGCGCCGGCTTCCCGGTCCTCGGCTTCGACATCGACGAAGCCCGCGCCGCCCGGATCAACCGCGGCGAAAGCTTCATCAAGCACATCCCGGCGGAGGCCATCGGCGCCGCCGTCCGGGACAAACGGTTCGAAGCGACGGCGGACTTCTCGCGCCTTGACGAGGCCGACGCGGTCCTGATCTGCGTGCCGACGCCGCTCACCCGCCACCGCGAGCCCGATCTCAGCTTCGTCGTGAACACGACGCGCGCCGTCGCGGCGCGGCTTCGCCCGGGCCAGCTCGTGGTGCTCGAATCGACCACCTATCCGGGCACCACCGAGGAGGTGCTGAAGCCGATCCTCGAGGCCACGGGCCTGAGGAGCGGCGCCGACTTCTTCCTCGCCTTCTCGCCGGAGCGCGAGGACCCGGGCAACGAGCATTTCGGCACCGGCACGATCCCCAAGGTCGTCGGCGGCGACGGGCCGCTGGCGCTCGCCCTCGCGAAGGCCCTCTACGACGCCCTCGTGGTGCAGACCGTGCCGGTGTCCTCGGCCGCGACCGCCGAGGCCGTGAAGCTCACCGAGAACATCTTTCGGGCCGTCAACATCGCCCTCGTGAACGAGCTGAAAGTGGTCTACGACGCCATGGGCATCGACGTCTGGGAGGTGATCGACGCCGCGAAGACCAAGCCCTTCGGCTTCATGCCGTTCTACCCCGGCCCGGGACTTGGCGGGCACTGCATCCCGATCGACCCGTTCTACCTCACCTGGAAGGCGCGCGAGTTCGAGATCGCGACGCGCTTCATCGAGCTTGCCGGCGAGATCAACACGCGCATGCCGAACTACGTCGTCGAGCGCCTCATCGAGGCGATCGACCGGCGGCTCGGCAAGGGCCTGTCGGGCGCGCGCATCCTTCTGATCGGCATCGCCTTCAAGAAGAACGTCGACGACATGCGCGAAAGCCCGGCGCTGAAGCTCATCGAGCTGATCGAGGCGCGGGGCGGCCGCACCGACTATCACGACCCGTTCATCCCCGTGATCCCGCCGACCCGCGAGCACGCGGAGCTGGCCGGGCGCCGCTCCGTCGCACTCTCGCCCGGGACGATCGGTTCTTATGACGCCGCGCTGATCGCGACCGACCACGACGGCATCGACTACGCGGCCCTCGTCGAGCACGCCGGGATCGTCGTCGACACCCGCAACGCCTGCGCCCGCGCCGGGCTCGAGAGCCCGAAGATCGTGAAGGCGTGAGCGCGCCCGCGACCCTCGTCACCGGCGCCGCCGGCTTCATCGGCATGGCGGTGGCGCGCCGGCTCCTCGCGCTCGGCCGCCCCGTGGTCGGCGTCGACAACTTCACGCCCTACTACGACGTGGCCCTGAAGGAGGCGCGCCTGCGCGTGCTGGAAGAGCAGCCGCAGTTCCGCTTCGAGCGCCTGGACCTCGCCGATGCCGCCTCCGTGCAGCGCCTGTTCGAAGCGCACCGGCCGGTCCGCGTGATTCACCTCGCGGCGCAGCCGGGGGTCCGCTATTCGCTCGAGAACCCGCGCGCCTACGTCGACTCGAACCTCGTCGCCTTCGCAAACCTCCTCGAGGCATGCCGGCACGGGAAAGTGGAGCATCTGACCTACGCCTCCTCGAGCTCGGTCTACGGCCTGAACCAGAAGATGCCGTTCTCGGTGCACGACAACGTCGACCATCCGGTCAGCCTCTACGCCGCGACCAAGAAGGCGAACGAGCTGATGGCGCATGCCTACAGCCACCTGTTCGGGCTGCCGACGACGGCGCTTCGCTTCTTCACGGTCTACGGGCCCTGGGGGCGGCCCGACATGGCGGTCTACGCCTTCACCCACGCCATCGCCGAGGGGCGGCCGATCCGGGTCTACAACCACGGCCGCTCCTTGCGCGACTTCACCTACGTCGACGACGTGGTCGAGGGCGTGGTCCGGGCCTCGGACCTCCCGGCGACGCCCGACCCCGCCTGGAGCGGCGCCGCGCCCGACCCCGGCTCAAGCCGCGCCCCCTACCGGGTCTACAACATCGGCAACCACACGCCCGTGGCGGTGAACGAGCTGATCGGGCTCATCGAGCGGGAGCTCGGCAAGAAGGCCGAGACGGTGATGCTCGGGCCCGAGCCCGGCGACATGGCGGCGACCTATGCCGACGTCGAGGATCTTTCGCGGGACGTGGGCTTCAGCCCGGCGACGCCGCTCGAGGAGGGCATCCGCCGCTTCGTGGCGTGGTACCGCGAGTATCACGGGCGCTGAGCGTCGCGGCATGCCGTCCCTCGAAAGCATTCTCGGGCAAGCCGGCTTCGCGGTTGCGGACATGGGCGGCGTAGAGGCGGATGCGAACGGTCTTCTGGTGAAGGAGCCCTCCGCCGCGATCCGCCTCGTGCCGACCCGGCCTCTCGCCCCCGGGCTCTACGACGTCGAGGTCGCGTTCGGAGCCGGGCCTTGGGCCGACGTGGCCTTCGATTTCGCGTACGGCAACGCCGAGGGCGCGCAGCTCCGCACCGTCCCGATCGGCTATGCCGGCCAAGGGCGCTACCGCAGCGTCTGCCACGTGCCCGAGCGCCTCTCAGGCATCGTGATCCGCCCGAACGCCGCGGGCGGGCGGCTCGCGATCGAGCGCTTCCGCGTGACGCGGCTCGGCGCGCTCGCGCGGCTCAAGCTTCTCGGCGGGCGCGCCCTCGAGCTTCTGCTGCGCGATCCTCGGGCGCTCTTCGCCGCATTGCGCCGCTATCGGGCCGGCGTCGCTCGCGGCGACGTGATCGTCTCCCGCCGCGGCGCCGACACCCGCCCCGGCGACTACGGCGCCTGGCTCAAGACCTTCGACGACGACCCCGTCCGCGACGCGCCGCTCTACCGAGAGCGCATGGCGCGGGCCGCCCCGCTGCCTTCGTTCGCGGTTTTCCTGCCCCTCGACGGCTTCGACCCGGCAAAGCTCGACCGGACCATCGCCTCGCTCGAGGCCCAGCTTCATGACGCCTGGGAGCTGCACCTCGTCGCCGGGGCGGACCTGAAACCCTGGCTCGGCGATCTCGCCGCCGCCGGCCCGGAGCGCGACCGCCGCATCCGCGTCTCCGTCGGCCAGCCCGGCGACGAGCCCGCGACCGGGCTGAACGATGCCCTCGCCCGGGCCGGCGGCGATTGGGCTTTGACTCTGCGTCCGGGCGACGTGCTCCGCCCCCACGCCCTCGCCGAGCTCGGCCTCGCCGCCGCGGCCGAGCCGGCGGCCGAGCTCGTCTACAGCGACGAGGATCGCCTCGATGCCGAGGGCGGCCGGCACGCGCCCGCCTTCAAGCCCGACTGGTCGCCCGACCTCCTGCGCTCCTGGAACTACCTTGGACGCCTGACCGCCTGGAGGACGGGGCACCTGCGCCGGCTCGGCGGCTGGCGCGAGGGCTTCGGCCCCGCCCGGGATCACGACCTCAATCTGCGGGCGACCGAGGCTCTGCCGCCGGAAAGGATCAGGCACGTCGCCAAGGTGCTTGTCCACGTCGCGGACGGCGCTCCCGATCCGAGCGGTGCGCCGGACGAGGCCGCGGCGGCGAGCGCGCGGGCCGTCGCGGAGCATCTCGCGCGCACCGGCCGTCCGGCCCGGGTGGAGCCGGTGCCCGGGCGCTCGGTCCTGCGCCTGCGCTACGCGCTTCCCCCGCCTCCTCCCCTCGTCTCGATCGTCATCCCGACCCGCGACCGGCTGGCGCTCCTGCGCGGCTGCATGGAGTCGATCCTGGACAAGACCACTTACCCCGCCTTCGAGGTCGTCGTCGTCGACAACGCTTCCCGGGAGCCGGAGACGCTGGCCTGGTTCGGAAAGATCGCAGCGGACGGGCGGGTCCGGATCCTGCCCTATCCCGGCCCATTCAACTTCTCGGCCATCAACAACTTCGCGGTGGCCCAGGCGCGTGGGGACGTGATCGCCCTCGTCAACAACGACATCGAGGTCGTCGCGCCGGACTGGCTGGACGAGATGGCCGGCCACGCGCTCCGGCCCGAGATCGGCTGCGTCGGGGCGAAGCTCCTCTACCCCGACGGGACCGTCCAGCATGCGGGCGTCGTCCTCGGCCTCGGCGGCCTCGCCGGGCACGCCCACAAGGGCCTGGGACGGACGGAGCCGGGCTATGCCGGCCGCGCCATCGCGGCCTGCAACGTCTCGGCCGTGACCGCCGCCTGCCTCGTGGTCCGCCGCGCGGTCTACGACGAGGTCGGCGGCCTCGACGAGGAGCTCGCCGTCGCCTTCAACGATGTGGACTTCTGCCTCAAGGTCCTCGGCAAAGGCTATTTCAACCTCTGGACGCCGTTCGCCGAGCTCTACCATCACGAGTCCGCGTCCCGCGGCGCCGAGACCAGCCGCACCCAGGCGGAGCGGTTCGCCGCCGAGATCCAGGTCATGAAGCGGCGCTGGGGTCCGGCGCTCCACCGCGATCCCTACTATTCGGCCCAGCTCACCGTGCTGCGGGAAGACTACTCCCTGCGGCCATGATCCGACCGGCAGACCGCGGATGATCGGCCCGGGGCCCGGCTCGCAGGGCGGAGCCGGGCTTGCATGGCGGACGCTGCGTCATGCTAATGGGATTTCGAGCGGGCGGACCCAAGGCGCGCCGGAACCTTTCCGCGCGCTTCCGCTTGACGTTCGCTGCACTCTCTTCGCGCGTCGGTCCGGGTCAGATGAGCGTTGGCAACCCGCCGGTTCGATCGTTGCGGACGGTGGCCGGGATCGTGGCATTCCATCCCGATCCGTCCGGTCTCGTCCGGCTGATCTCGTCGGTCGCCCCGGACGTCGCGCGGGTCGTCGTCTTCGCGAACTCGCCGATCGACCCGGCCGTCAAGGAGGGCGCCGCGCGTTCGGCGTCCGCAACCCCGATCACCTTCGTCGCCCCGGGCGAGAATGTCGGCCTCGGAAAGGCCTACAACAGCATCGTCGATCTGGCGCTGCGGGAAGGCTCGGAGTTCGTCCTGCTGTTCGATCAGGACAGCATGCCGGCCGACGGGATGGTCCGGCGGCTCGAGGATCTCGCGGACGCGCTGCGCCGGGAGGGAGAAAAGCCGGCCATCGTCGGGCCGCGGCCCGTCAAGACGAACGGCGAGCCGTTCAAGATCCCCCGAAGGCGGGCCCGCGCGGCGCGCCTGCCGGCCATGGCCGTCGATTTCGCGATCTCGTCGGGGTCCCTGATCGCGCTCAGGGCGATCGAGGCGGTGGGCCCCTTCGACGAGGAGTACTTCATCGACGCGATCGACATCGAATGGTGCTCACGGGCCTGGAGCGCCGGCTGGTCGGTGTGGCTCGGGACGGACATCCGCATGATCCACCGCCTCGGGCAGGGCGTGATCCGCCTTCCCTTCGGCCTGAGGCTGACGGACCAGCCCCCCGAGCGGCTCTACACCTATTTCCGCAACCAGATCGCCATGCTGCGCCTGCCCCATGTGCCGGCCCTATGGAAGCTCCGATTCATTGTGTCGCTCCCGGCCCGGAGCCTCATCTACGCGGTCCGCAACCGGTTCGCCCGCCCGGTCATCAAGGCCATCGGCCTCGGCCTCGTGCATGGCATCATGAACAGGCTGGGGTCGCCGGGGCGCGGCTGGCGCATGATCGCGAGCAGCCGCGGGCCCGGAGGACACCGCCCGGTCGGCCCGGCAAGGCCTTCCGCGCCGTCGCATCCCCCGGAATAGCCTGGGCGCGTCTCTCTTGCTTGCGCTCCGGGGCGCATGGGACGCGCCCGGCGGATCCGTCAAGCCGTTGTCCCTGGAAGCGTTTGACAGCGGTTCCGCGCCCGTGTCTCATCCGGCCCTCACCGGCGCACGCGCATGCCCCGCCCAAGGCAACGGGCGGGCGCCGCAGCGCGAGGCGGAACAGGAGACCGGCATGACCATGCGATGGAAGATCACGGCCGCGGCGGTCGCGCTCGCCGTCTCGACGGCGATGGGCACGGCAATGGGTCCGGCCTGGGCGCAGGCGCAGACGACCCTGCGCGTCGTGATGCACTCGGACGTCAAGATCGTCGACCCGATCTGGACCACCGCCTACATCACCCGCAACCACGGCTACATGATCTACGACACCCTCTTCGCCATGGACGAGAAGGGCGAGATCAAGCCGCAGATGGTCGAGAAATACGACGAGTCGGCGGACAAGAAGACCTACACCTTCACGCTCCGCGAAGGCCTCCTGTGGCACGACGGCAAGCCGGTGACGGCCGACGACTGCATCGCCTCGATCAAGCGCTGGGGCGCGAAGGACGCCCTCGGCCAGAAGCTCATGACCTTCGTGGAATCGATGAGCGCGGGCGACGACCCGCGCACCTTCACGATCAAGCTCAAGGACCCGACCGGCCTCCTCATCTTCGGCCTCGGCAAGCCGTCGTCCGCCGTGCCGTTCATGATGCCGAAGCGGGTCGCCGAGACCGACCCCAACACGCAGATCTCGGAGTTCGTCGGATCGGGCCCGTTCGTGTTCAAGACCGACGAGTGGAAGCCCGGCGACAAGGCCGTCTACGTCAAGTTCGACAAGTACAAGCCGCGCCCGGAGCCCGCCTCGGGCCTTGCCGGCGGCAAGGTCGTCAAGGTCGACCGGGTCGAGTGGCGCGCGATCTCCGACCACCAGCAGGCCGTGAACGCGCTGATCGCCGGCGAGATCGACTACATGGAGGCGCCGAAGCACGACCTCCTGCCGCTCGTGAAGAGCGATCCCAACCTGTACCTCGTCGACTGGAACCCGCTCGGCAACCAGTACACCTTCCGTCCGAACTGGCTGCACAAGCCCTTCGACAACCCGAAGGTCCGCCAAGCCCTGTGGTACGCCTTCAACCAGAAGGACTTCCTGGACGCGGTGATCGGCAACCCCGACTACTACAAGGTCTGCAAGGCGATGTTCGTCTGCGGCACGCAGATGGCGTCCGAGAAAGGCATGGAGGGCCTGCTCGAATCGAACTTCCAGAAGGCGCGCGAGCTCCTCAAGGAGGCGAATTACGACGGCACCCCCGTGCTCCTCATGCACTCGACCGACCTCGACGTGCTGACGAACCTCGCGCCGGTGGCGAAGCAGCTCATGGAGCGGGCGGGCTTCAAGGTCGACATGCAGTCGATGGACTGGCAGACCGTCGTCGCCCGCCGCGCCAAGAAGGAGCCGCCGGCGCAAGGCGGCTGGAACGCCTTCCTGACCTCGTGGGTGTCGGCCGACATCCTCAACCCGGTCATGACCGGCTTCCTCAACGCTGCCTGCGACAAGGCGATGTTCGGCTGGCCCTGCGACGCCGAGATGGAGAAGCTGCGCGACGACTTCGCCCGGGAAACCGATCCGGCGAAGCAGAAGGCGATCGCCGAGGCGGTCCAGAAGCGCAACACCGAGGTCACGACGCACCTCTTCCTCGGCCAGTGGTACCAGCCAGGCGCCTCGCGCAAGAACGTCACCGGCCACCTCGTGGCGCCGGCCCCGGTGTTCTGGAACGTGGAGAAGAAGGGCTCGTAACCAACCTCTCCGACGGGAAGAGGTCGAGTCGCGCGTCAGCCGCGACCGGGTGAGGAGCCGGGGAACGGCGAGGGTTGGTGCGCCTCTTGCGAGTCGTTGCGCGGGCGTGCCGGAGTGCTAGGCTCGGCCGCGCCCCGGACCGGAGGAGGTGGACCATGCGCCCGACGCGGCTTCTCGCCTGGGCTCTCGCGGCTTCAGCCCTCGCCCTCCCGGCCGCGCCGGCGCCCGCGGCCGAGCCGCAGACGTTGCGGGTCGCGCTCCATTCGGACCTCAAGATCGTCGACCCGATCTGGACGACGGCGCTGATCTCCGTGCACCACGGCTACATGATCTACGACACCCTGTTCGCGCTCGACGACAAGCTGCAGGTGCGCCCGCAGATGGTCGAGCGCCACGAGGTCTCCCCGGACAAGCTGACCTTCACCTTCACGCTCCGCGACGGGCTCGAATGGCACGACGGCAAGCCGGTCACGGCCGAGGACTGCATCGCCTCGCTCAAGCGCTGGGGCGCCCGCGACGCCATGGGGCAGAAGCTCCTCTCGTTCGTCGCCGGCTTCGAGGCGCCGGACCAGAAGACCATCGTGATGCGGATGAAGGAGCCCTACGGCCTCGTGCTCCAGACGCTCGCGAAGCCCGGCGCCAACGTGCCCTTCATGATGCCGAAGCGCGTCGCCGAGACCGATCCGAACCAGCAGATCACCGACTTCACCGGCTCCGGCCCCTTCACCTTCCGCAAGGAGGACTGGAAGGCCGGCGAGAAGGCGATCTACGTCAGGAACCCGAAGTACAAGCCGCGCCCCGAGCCGGCCTCCGGCCTCGCCGGCGGCAAGGTCGTCAAGGTGGACCGGGTCGAGTGGCTGTGGATCTCCGACCCGCAGACCCAGGTCGACGCGCTCGCCAAGGGCGAGATCGACTACATCGAGGCGCCGCCGCACGACCTCCTGCCGCTGCTGCAGAAGGACCCCAACATCGAGCTTCTCGCCACCAATCCGTACGGGCGGCAGTACGCCTTCCGCTTCAACACCCTGCACAAGCCCTTCGACGACCCGAAGGTCCGCCAGGCCGTCGCCTATGCCCTCAACGGCAAGGACTTCCTGGACGCCTCGATCGGCGATCCGAAGTGGTACCGGGAGTGCAAGTCGCTCTTCCCCTGCGGCTCGCCGCTTGAATCGACCGTCGGGTGGGATGACAAGCTCGGCGGCAACGCCGCAAAGGCGCGCGAGCTCCTGCGGGAAGCCGGATACGACGGCACCCCGATTGTGCTCATGCAGCAGACCGACATCGCCGTCTTGAAGGACTCGGCGCCGGTCGCGAAGTCGCTCCTCGAGAAGGCGGGCTTCAAGGTCGACATGCAGTCCATGGATTGGCAGACCCTCGTCTCCCGCCGGGCCAAGAAGGATCCGCCCTCCGCCGGCGGCTGGCACGCCTTCGTGACGACATGGTCCTCGGCCGAGGTCCTCGACCCGGTCTCGACGAGCTACCTCAACGCCGCTTGCGAGAAGGCGACCTTCGGCTGGCCTTGCGACCCCGAGATGGAGCGCCTGCGCGACGCCTTCGCCAAGGAGGCCGACCCCGAGAAGCAGAAGGGGATCGCCGAGGCCGTGCAGCGCCGCGCCGCCGAGGCGCCCACGCACATCCACCTCGGCCAGTACGTGGCCCCGGTCGCCTACCGCAAGAACGTCTCCGGCGTGCTGGTCTCGCCCAACATCAACTTCTGGAATGTCGAGAAGAAATGAGCGCGCCAACCTCTCCCGGACGGGAGAGGGGTTCGGCGAGGTTCATCCGCTTGGATTTGCCGCTAGAGTCGGGCGATGCTGAGCTACATCCTGCGCCGCCTTGCCGCGACGGTCCCGGTGATGCTGATCGTCGCCGTGCTGGTGTTCCTGATGCTGCGGCTCACCCCGGGCGACCCCGCCGCCATCATCGCCGGCGACAACGCCAACACCGAGCAGGTGGCGCTGATCCGCACCCGGCTCGGGCTCGATCGGCCGATCTGGAGCCAGTTCCTGCTCTGGCTCGGCAACATCCTCACGGGCGACTTCGGCGAGAGCTTCTTCTTCAAGAAGACCGTCGCCGAGCTCATCCTCGGGCGCCTGGAGCCCACGCTCGCGCTCGCGCTCTGCACCATCGTGATCGCGGTCGCGGTCGCGGTGCCGCTCGGCGTGCTCGCGGCCTACCGCCAGGGCACCTGGATCGACCGCATCGTCATGGGCTTCTCGGTGATGGGCTTCTCGGTGCCGGTGTTCGTCATCGGCTATGCCCTGATCTATCTCTTCGCGATCAAGCTCAACTGGCTCCCCGTCCAGGGCTACCAGCCGATCGCGCAAGGGTTCGGCGGCTTCCTCCAGCGCATGATCCTACCGTCCGTGACCCTTTCCGTGATCTACATCGCCCTCATCGCCCGCATGACCCGGGCGAGCGTGCTCGAGGTCTTGGGCGAGGACTACATCCGCACCGCCCGCGCCAAGGGCCAGGTCGAGATCAAGATCCTCTTCCGCCACGCGCTCAAGAACGCCGCCGTCCCGATCGTCACCGTGATCGGCCTCGGCGTTGCGCTCCTCATCGGCGGCGTGGTCGTGACCGAGAGCGTCTACACCATCCCGGGCCTCGGGCGCCTCACCGTCGACGCGGTGCTGGCCCGCGACTACCCGACGATCCAGGCCGTGATCCTCCTGTTCTCCCTCACCTACGTGCTCATCAACCTCGCCGTGGACCTGATCTACACCCTGCTCGATCCGAGGATCCGCTATTGAGCGCCGAGCCCGCCATTTTCGCGCCCGCCGAGACGGTCGCGCTTAGCGTCCGTCCGGGCGTGTGGCGGAAGCTCCTGCGCAACCCCGGCGTCGTGATCGGCGGCTTCGTCATCCTCCTCATGGTGGCGATCGGGCTCGCCGCCCCCGTGCTCGGCACGATGCCGCCATCCGACATCGCTCCGACCTTCCGCAACCGCGTCCCGGGGGCCGAGCGCACCATCCGGGCGGACGACGGCACGCAGCGCCAGTACACCCACTGGATGGGCACGGACTCGCTCGGGCGCGACGTCTACAGCCGCGTCCTCTACGGGGCGCGGGTGTCGATCCTCGTCGGCGTCACCGTCGCCATCATCAGCGTCGCGGTCGGGCTCCTGATCGGGCTCGTGGCCGGCTACGTGCGCTGGATCGACGGGATCGTCATGCGGCTCATGGACGGGCTCATGGCGATCCCGGCCATCCTCCTCGCCATCGCCCTCGTGTCCCTGTTCCGGGCGGGGCTCTTGAGCGTCATCGTCGCGATCGTCGTGCCGGAGATCCCCCGCGTCGTGCGCCTCGTGCGCTCGATCGTGCTGTCGGTGCGCGAGGAGCCCTACGTCGAGGCCGCCGTCATGGCCGGCACGCCGACGCCGACGCTCCTGTGGCGCCATGTCCTGCCCAACACGGTCGCGCCGCTGATCGTGCAGGGCACCTTCGTCTGCGCCTCGGCGATCCTGATCGAGGCGATTCTCTCCTTCCTCGGCATCGGCATCCCGCCCGAGACGCCGACCTGGGGCAACATCATGGCGGAGGGGCGCTCGCTCTTCCGCGTCTACCCGCACAACATCCTGTTCCCGGGCATCTTCCTGGCCCTCACCGTGCTCGCCGTGAACATGCTCGGCGACGCGCTGCGCGACACCCTTGATCCCAAGATGGCGCGGCGCTGATGGCCGATGCGGTCCTCGACATCCGCGGCCTCACCGTGCGCCTACCCGCGGACGCCGACCGGGCGAACGCCGTCGAGGACGTGTCCTTGACCGTGCAGCAGGGCGAGATCGTCTGCATCGTCGGCGAGTCCGGGTCCGGCAAGTCCGTCACCGCCTTCTCGGTCATGGGGCTCCTGCCGCCGAAGGTCCTCGTGCCGACGGCGGGCGAAATCCTCCTCGACGGCGAGGACGTGCTCAAAGCCTCGCCCCAGCGCCTGCGGGATCTGCGCGGCACCCGCATGGCCATGATCTTCCAGGAGCCCATGACGGCGCTGAACCCGGTGCTCACCATCGGCGACCAGGTCGACGAGGTGCTGCGCATCCACACGAAGCTCTCCGAGCGCGAGCGCAAGGCCAAGGTGATCGAGATCATGGGCTCGATGCGCCTGCCCGATCCCGAGCGCCTCTACGACGCCTATCCGCATCAGATCTCGGGCGGGCAGCGCCAGCGCATCATGATCGCGGCGGCCCTCGTCCTCGACCCCTCGCTCCTCATCGCCGACGAGCCGACGACGGCGCTCGACGTGACGACGCAGGCCCAGATCCTGGCGCTGATCAAGGATCTGCAGCGCCGGCGCGGCACTGGCGTCCTGTTCATCACCCACGACTTCGGGGTCGTGGCCGAGATCGCCGACCGGGTCGTCGTGATGCAGCACGGCCGCGTCGTCGAGGAGGGCGCGGCCGAGGAGGTGCTGCGCCGCCCTCGCGCGGCCTACACCCGCATGCTGATCGCCGCCGTGCCGAGCCTCGATCCGAAGCCGCGCGAGGCCCGCACCGGCCCGGTCGCGGTCGAGACCGCCGGGCTCACCAAGGTCTACGGTGGTGGCGGGCTGTTCGGGAAGGGGCGCACCGTGCGGGCGGCCGAGGACGTGAACTTAAGAGTCCGCCGCGGCGAGACGCTCGGCATCGTCGGCGAGTCGGGCTCAGGGAAAACTACGGTGGCGCGCTGCATCGCGCGCCTCGTGCGCCCGACGGGCGGCGCGATCCGCCTCCAGGACGGCGCCGACATCGCCGCCTTGGGCGAGCGCCAATTGCGTCCCTTGCGCCGGCGCATCCAGGTCGTGTTTCAGGACCCCTACCGCTCCCTCAACCCGCGCCGCACCGTCGGCGCCTCGATCGTCGAGGGGCCGATGAACTTCGGCCTCTCCGAGAGGGACGCGCTCGCGCGGGCGCGCTCGCTCATGGGACTCGTCGGGCTCTTGCCCGACGCGCTCGACCGCTATCCGCACCAGTTCTCCGGCGGCCAGCGCCAGCGCATCGCCATCGCCCGGGCGCTCGCCATGGAGCCCGAGGTGCTGATCGCCGACGAGGCGGTCTCGGCCCTCGACGTCTCGGTGCAGGCGCAGGTGCTCGCCCTCCTCGACGACGTGCGACGCCGCTTCGACCTCGCGCTCCTGTTCATCACCCACGACCTGCGCGTCGCGGCCCAGATCTGCGACCGCATCATGGTCATGGAGAAGGGCCTCGTCGTCGAGGAAGGCCCGACCCATCGCGTCTTCAACGCGCCGGAGCACTCCTACACGAAGGCGCTGCTGGACGCCGCGCCGGGCCGGCATTTCCGGTTCGGGAAGGCGGCTTGAACCGGCCTCGATTCTTCTCTAAGATAGTATCATATTAGATACCAATGGCGATCGAACCTCGTGAGTTCATGGATCGTGAAGGGCGAAGCCCATTCGCTCTCTGGTTCGACGCTCTCGATGCAATCGCAGCCGCGAAGGTGTCGACGGCGCTGATCGATCCGGCTGGAGCAAGGCAACGTCTCAATATCGAGAGTATCGGCGGCGGGTGTTCGAATTGAAGATTCATTTCGGGCCGGGACATCGCGTTTACTTCGGCAAGGACGGCGAGCGCCTCGTCATCCTCCTCGGCGGCGGGACGAAGAAGCGCCAGCCCCGCGACATCGGAATGGCGAAGGAGCTTTGGGCCGAGTATCGGGCGCGAAAGAAAGGTCGGGAGAGCTGATGCCCCTCACGCGCGCATTCAAGGAGACGATCAAGGCACGGGTGGAGCGGGACGCTGCGTTTCGCGAGGCGATGCTGACCGAGGGCATCGAGGCCTTGCTGGCCGGCGACATCGAGACCGGCAAGGCCGTGCTGCGGGATTACGTGAACGCCACCGTCGGCTTCGACAGGCTCGCCGAGGCTACGAACACCCCGGTCAAGAGCCTCATGCGGATGCTCGGCCCGCGTGGCAACCCGACCGCCGGCAACGTGTTCGCGATTATCGGCGAGTTGCAGCGCGCGTCCGGCGTCCAGTTGCAGGTGCTGGTGAATCGGAAGGCGGCTTGATGCCGAACCGCTATGTGACTGCCTATGCTCCTACAGCGGAGGTAGACAGCTAGATGACCGACCGGTTCGATCTCGTGACCGGCTGAACCCGCCCCACCCGCAGCGACAACGGGAACCGCACCGTCCTGCGCGCCTCCGGCTCCCCCCAGGCTTCGGCGAGGTCCCGCCGGAAGCGCTCGATCGGGGCGCGCCCGAGCGCCTTCTCGGCGGCGCGCGTTGCCGACCAGGTGTCGGCGTAGCCCGTGAGCTCGCCGAGGTTCCAGGTGGCCTCGATGGCAAGCGGCGGGGCCGGAAACTCCGCAAACGGGAAGTCGAAGGCGCGGTAGCCCTCCTCCACATGGCGCCGCTCGGGCGGCCAGTACGGGCCGACCACGTCACGGTAGAAGTGCCGCACGACCTCATGCACCGGCTCGTCCATCTCGATGATGCCGTAGGTGACAAGCGCCACGATCCCGCGCGGACGCAGGACGCGGCGCGCCTCGGCGTAGAACGCCGGCAGGTCGAACCAGTGCGCCGCCTGCGCCGCGGTCACGAGGTCGGCGCTCCCGTTGGGCAGGCCGCTCGCCTCGGCGGGCGCGACCCGGTACTCCACGCCGGCGCGCGGCTCCGCGTTCTCGATCTGCTTTGCGCTCGCGTCCGTCGCGACGACGCGGGCGAAGCGGCCGGCGAGCAGCACCGAGAGCTGGCCCGAGCCGCAGCCGCAGTCGAGGGCAAGCTCCGTCCCCGGCGAGGCATCCGCAAGGAAGTCCGCGAGCGCCCGCGGGTAGGTCGGGCGGTAGGCGGCGTAACCGGCCGAGCCGACCGAGAAGTGGTCCTTGAAGGCGCTCACGCGGCGGCCGCCTCGGCCGCGGGCTGCCAGGGCTCGACCGCCGCCTGCGCGTGCCCATCCCGCCATCGCACCGCGCTCGCGATGGTGAAGTGGTAGGGATAGCCCTCCCGGTCCGCGACGACGGTCGGGTGCCGTGCCGCGATCTCCTGGAGCGCCGCCTCGCCGAGGCGCCGGTCGGCCACCACCTTGTCCGGCCCGGACACGTCGATGCGCGGCGCGTGCATGGCCTCCTCGAGGCTCATGCCGAAGTCGATCATGAACGACAGGAGGTTGAACACCGCCGGCAGGATCTTGCGCCCGCCCGCCCCGCCGAGGCCGATCGCGTCACCTTCCGCGACCGCGATCGCCGGCGCGTAGTTCGCGAGCACGCGCTTGCCCGGCGCGATCGAGTTCGGCGCGCCGGGGCGCGGGTCGAACCAGTTGATGCCGTTGTTCATCAGGATGCCGGTCTCGGGCAGGAGCAGGCGCGCGCCGAAGAGCGAGAGCAGGGTCTGCGTCACGACCGCGACGTTGCCGTCCCGGTCGACGACGCAGAAGTTCGTGGTCGAGGTCGCGTGCGGCGAGCGGTCGCCCATCTCCTTGAGCCGGCGCGCCCAGGCGGGCCTCAGCGCATCCGCGTAGGCCGCGAAGGCCTCGCCGTCCGGCGCGGCGCCGGCCGGCGACCAGGCGCGCTGGAGCGCGCCGAGCGCCTCGAGCATGGTCGGGCCGCCGTTGAGCTCGGGCGCGACGTGCACGTCGTGGCCGCGGTAGCGCAAGACGGCGGGCTCGCGTCGCACGGCGCGGCAGCCGGCGAGGTCTTCCTCGGAGAGGAATCCGCCGCCGGCCCGCACCTCGGCCGCAACGGCGCGGGCGACCGGGCCCTCGTAGAAGGCGCGGGGCCCGCCCTCGGCAATGGCGCGCAGCGTCTTGGCGAGGGCCGGCCATTTGAGGCGCGGCGGCGCCCCCTGCGCGGCGCGGGGCGGATAGGGCGGCGCGCCGCCGGGCAGGAACAGGGCGCGGCAGCCCGGATCGGCGGCAAGGTCGGCGAAGGCGGTCGCGATCCACAGCGTCGTGTGCCAGTCGACCTGCACGCCGGCCTCGGCGATGGCGGCGGCAGGCGCGACGAGATCGGCCCAGGGCCTCGTCCCGAACAGCTCGTGCGCAAGCGCATGGCCCGCGACCATGGCCGGGACCGCGACGGCGTAGGGGCCGACGAGGTTGCGCTTCCCGGCGACCATCGGCCAGCCGAAGAGGTCGGTGTCCGAGCCCGGCGCAACGACGTAGGCGGCGGGGTCGAGCGTCGCCGGCGCGCGGGCGCCGAAGTCGATGACCGAGACCTTGCCGGTGCGCGCCTCGCGGACGAGCATCGTCCCGATGCCGCCGATGCCGCTCATCCAGGGCTCGGCGACACCGACCGCGAAGCCCGTCGCGACCGCGGCGTCGACGGCATTGCCGCCCGCCCGCAGCACGCCGGCCCCGACCTCGGCCGCCACCCGGTGATGGGCCGCAACGACGCCGCCGGCGCCGCTCGCGGCGGGCTTGCGCATGCTTTGGTTGAGGGACAGGTTTTCCGAGAGGGCGCTGCGGTCGATCAAGGTTGAGGTCCTGGAGCGGCGGGGCGCGACTGTAGAGCACGATCGCACGGCGGCGGGCAAATAGGGGCGCGCGCCCCACGTGAGCCATGGCGATTCGCTTCAGGAATGGGGCAGGCGGAGGAACTCGCGGCTTCGTGTTGTTGCGCCGGCGGGGCCGGCCCCTATCTTAGCGGGACTTTCCACCGGGATTCGCGGGCCGTGCGGCATTCAACGGTTGTTTCGGCTGTCCTTGCGGCCGCGCTCGCCTGCGGCGTGCCGGCCTCGGCGCAGACGCCGCCCGCGGCGCCCGCCCCTTCGGCCCAGCCGGTGGCCCCGGCGCCGTCCATGGCGCCGTCTTCGCCGGCCGCCTCCGGGCAAGCGGGGCCCGCCGGCTCGCTCGAGCCGCGGATCGTGCGGCCGAAGGACATCACCGTCATCTCCGGCTCGCGCTTCCGGGTCGGCAACGACCGCTACCAGGTCTTCGGCGTGCGCTCGCCGCGTCCGCGCGCCGGGCAGTGCGTGATGGAGCGCCTGCGCGGGCGCCAGGCCCGCGGCACGCTTCGCCGCATCCTGTCCCGGGGCGAGATCCGCATCGCGCCGACCGGCCAGTTGAACGCGCTCGGCGACAAGCTCGCCCGGGTCTCGGTCGACGGCCAGAGCGTCCGCCGGCGGCTCATCGACGCCCGCGCCGCGCTCCCGCGCCGCGGCAACGAGGGCTTCAACCCGTGGTGCATCAGCCTGCGCCGCCCGCCGGCTTGAAGTCCGCATGACCTTGGCGCGCCTGGCCGTCGACATCGGCGGCACGTTCACCGACGTGGTGCTGGAGATCGGAGAGGCGCGCTTCACCGCGAAGGTGCTGACGACGCCGCGGGCCCCGGAAGAGGCGGTCGTCGCCGGCACCCGGGCCGTGCTGGCCGAGGCCGGCTTCGGCTTTGCCGACCTCTCCGTCTTCGTGCACGGCACGACGCTCGCCACGAACGCCATCATCGAGCGCAAGGGCGCGCGGACCGCGCTCATCGTGACGGAGGGGTTCCGCGACGTGATCGAGATCGCGGACGAGGGGCGCTACGACCAGTACGACATCTTCATCGACAAGCCGCAGCCCCTCGTGCCGCGGCGCCTGCGCTTCACCGTCCCCGAGCGCGTCGACGTGCATGGGACCGTGCGGCTGCCCCTCGACGAGGCCGCGGTACGCCGAGTCGCGGCACAGCTCAGGCGCGAAGGGATCGAGTCCGTCGCGGTCGCCTTCATGCATTCCTACGTCAACGGCGGCCACGAGGCGCGGGTGCGCGACATCCTCGCCGAGGAATGCCCCGGCCTCTGGATCACCCTCTCGTGCGAGGTCGCGCCCGAGATGCGCGAATACGAGCGCACCTCGACCGCGGTCGCGAGCGCCTACGTCCAGCCGCTGATCGCCGGCTACCTCGGACGCCTCGAGGAGGCCTTCGCGGCGGAAGGGTCGCGGGCCCCGATCCGGCTCATGACCTCGGGCGGGAGCCTCGCGGGCCTCGATACCGCGAGCCGGTTCCCGATCCGCCTCGTCGAGTCCGGGCCGGCGGGCGGCGCGATCCTCGCGGCCCACGTCGCGGCCGAGCGGCGGCTGCAAAAGGTCCTGTCCTTCGACATGGGCGGCACGACCGCCAAGATCTGCCTGATCGAGGGCATGCAGCCGCTGAAAGGGCGCAGCTTCGAGGTCGACCGGGCGGCGCGCTTCCTCAAAGGCAGCGGGCTGCCGATCCGCATACCGGTCATCGAGATGGTCGAAATCGGCGCCGGCGGCGGCTCGATCGCCCGGGTCGACGAATTGCAGCGCATCACGGTCGGGCCGGACAGCGCGGGTTCCGAGCCGGGCCCCGCCTGCTACGCGCGCGGCGGCGAGCGCCCGACCGTCACGGACGCGGACCTGTGGCTCGGCAGGATCGACCCCGAGCGCTTCGCCGGCGGCTCGATCCGGCTCGACGTCACGAGCGCCGAAGCCGCGCTGGACAGCGCGGTCGGCGCTGTCCTGTCGCTCACGGCCGACATGGCGGCCTACGGGGTCGGCGAGATCGTCGACGAGAACATGGCGAACGCCGCGCGCGTGCACGCGGTCGAGCGCGGCGTCGCCGTGAAGGACCACACCCTCGTGGCCTTCGGCGGCGCCGCGCCTCTCCACGCCGTGCGGCTCGCGGAGAAGCTCGGCATCGGCCGGATCGTGATCCCGCCCGACGCGGGCGTCGGCTCCGCGGTCGGGTTCCTCCGGGCGCCGGTCGCCTACGAGCTCGTGCGCAGCCGCTACATGCGCCTCGACCGCTTTGAGCCCGAGGCGGCGACGGCCCTGCTCGAAGGCATGAGCCGCGAGGCGCGGGCGCTCGCGGCGGGCGCGGCCGGCGAGCCGGCCCTCGAGGAGCGCCGCTCGGCCTTCATGCGCTACCGCGGCCAGGGGCACGAGATCGCGGTCGAGCTACCCGTCCGGGCGCTGCGGGCCGGCGACGAGGTGCAGCTCAGGGAGGTCTTCGAGGCCGAGTACCGGCGGCTGTTCGAACGCCACATCCCCGGCGCCGTGATCGAGGCGATGAGCTGGACGGTCTTCGTCGGCACGGCGACCGAGGCTCCGCGGCCCCTTGCGCTGCCCGGCCGGAAGGCCGGCCCGCGCCCCCTCGCGACCCGCGCCGTGTTCGACGGGCGCGGCGGCCGGCGCCGCGAGGTGCCGCTCTACGCCCGCGCCGACTTCGCCCCGGGCGCCGCCGTGCCCGGCCCCGCGATCGTGGTCGAGGCCGGCACCTCGACCTTCGTCGGCGAGGCTTTCGACGCGATGCTCGATGAAGGCGGCGCGCTGGTGCTCGAG
The DNA here is from genome assembly GCA_036389455.1 of Beijerinckiaceae bacterium. Lineage (GTDB taxonomy): Bacteria > Pseudomonadota > Alphaproteobacteria > Rhizobiales > Beijerinckiaceae > JAJKJG01. Next base: position 21,858 of record DASVPW010000100.1, on the reverse strand, counting down.
CGGAAGCCCTAATCCGTCTGCCGTAGAACAGCGCCCCGCCGCGTGGCGGGAGCGGCCGTGAGCGCCGGCGCACATCGTTTGTGACGCACCTGCATTAAGCGTAGCATTTCCTGAAAACGTGCGCCTCGGGGGCATCGTCGTGGAATTTTTCATCGTCCTGCTCGTGCTGGGCCTCTTGGCGTTCCCCATCTGCGCCATCTGGGGTTTCGTGATCGCGTGGGAAAATCGCTCGCAGGCCCGCGTCTTCGCGGCGCGGCTCACGGCCATCGAAGCGCAGCTCGGCATCGCCGGGCCGGCCGCGGCCTTGGGCCCTCTCCCCGCAACCGAAACGTCCCCGGCGCCTGTCGCCGAACCGCCGGCCGTCCCCGAGGCTCCCATTCCGGTCGCGGAAGCCGCCCCGGCGCCCGTCGCGGAAGCCGCCGGGACTCCGCCGGATCGGGTGCCGGACCTTCCCCCCTTCGAGATGCCGCCGGACGCGGCACCCACGGCGCTTCCCGCTCCCGTTTCCGGCCCGGGCTTCGAGGAGAGCCTCGGCACCCGCTGGGCCGTGTGGGTCGGCGGCGTGGCGCTTGCGCTGGGCGGCCTCTTCCTGGTGCGCTACTCGATCGAGCAGGGCCTCCTCGGCCCCGGCGCCCGGATCGCCGCCGGCGCGCTCTTCGCCCTCGCCCTGATCGCCGCCGGGGAGTGGATGCGCCGGCGCGAGGGCGCCTCGCCCTTCGCGGCCATCCCCTCGGCCCACGTCCCCGGCGTGCTCACCGCGGCCGGCACCTCGACGGCCTTCGCAACGGCTTATGCGGCCTACGCCCTCTACAGCATGATCGGGCCCGCCGCCGCCTTCGTGACCCTCGGCGCGATCGCCGTCGTGACCATGCTGGCTTCGGCGCTCCACGGCCCGGCGCTCGCGGCGCTCGGCCTCGTCGGCGCGCTGGCTTCCCCCCTCCTCGTCGCCTCGGCCGAGCCGAAGCCGTGGCCGGTGGTGCTCTACCTCGCCTTCGTGGTCTTTTCGGCCTACGGGCTCGCCCGCTTGAGGCTGTGGGAATGGCTCGCCCTATCGGCGGCGGTCGGCGCAATCCTGTGGGGCTGGCTCTTCACCCTGCTCGGCGGCGCCGACCCCATGCCCGCGATGGCGCATGTCCTGATCCAGACGGCGCTCGCCGGCGCGTTCCTCGTCGCCGACCCGCACCGCCGCACGTCGGACGAGGAGGCGCGCGTGGATTGGCTCTCCGGCGGCGTGCTCCTCGCCTTCGCGGTCCTCGCGATCGTGATCGTCGCCTCCGTCCATGCCGGGACGGCTCGGCCGGCCTTCGCGGGGGCGGCGGCGCTCATGATGCTCGGCCTCGCCTACCGCTTCGCGCCCGTCGCCCCGGCGGCGGCCTGGGCAGTGCTGATCGGGCTCGGGACCATGCTGGTCTGGCCCGTCGCCCGGGAGGCCGGGGCCGAGCCGCGCAACATCTACCCGGATTTCTCCGGCACCTCGCCGCGGCCGCAGGCGGTCGAGACCTATCTCGCCTTCGCGGCCGGGCTCTTCGCCCTCATTGCGGGCTCAAGCCTGTGGCGGGTCGCCCGCGGGCGGCGCCTGCCGGCCGAGACCGCGGCCTGGTTCGTCGGCGCGGCGACCGCCGGGCCGCTCCTCGCCCTCGTCGTCGCCTACTGGCGCGTCACCGCCTTCGATCGCAGCGTCTCCTTCGCGCTCGTCGCGGCGGTCCTCGCCGCCGCCTTCGCGAGCGCCGCCGGGTGGCTGCGCCGGCTGGAGGGCGAGGCCCAGGAGGAAGTGGCCCAGGAGGAAGTGGCCCAGGCGGCCGAAGAGGTGCAGGAAGCGCCGGAGGGCGACCGGCCTTGGGCTCCGGGAATGGACGCTGTCCGTCTTGCCCTCGGGGCGACCGCCTCGGCGGCCGTCGCGGCGCTCGCGGCCGGGCTCACCTTCGCCCTCGACAAGGGCATGCTGACCGTCGCCTTCGCGCTCGCCGCGCTCGGGACCGCCTGGGTCGCCGAGCGCACCGCCGTCCCGGTGCTGCGCTACGTCGTCGGGGCGCTCGGGATCGTCGTCGTGGGGCGCATCCTCTACGACCCGCTCATCGCCGGCGGCGAGCTCGGCAGCACGCCGATCTTCAACTGGCTCCTGTGGGGCTACGGCGTGCCCGCCGCCTCGTTCTTCCTCGCGAGCCGCCTCCTCGAGCGAAGCGGGCGCGACCGGGTCGTGCGCTTCGCCGAGAGCCTGTCGATCGTCTTCGCGGCGCTCCTCGTCTACTTCGAGCTCCGGCACTGGCTCCAGGGCGGCGACGTCTTCGCCGATGCCTCGGACCACCTGGAGATGGGCCTGATCGCGACCGCGGGCCTCGCCTTCGCCCTCGTCATGGTGCGGGCGCAGGCGCGCCGGCCGGACCCGGTCTATCACGTCGCCTCGCTCGTCTTCGGCGCGATCACCCTCGGGGTCTCGGCCCTGGGGCTCGCGATCCTGGTCAACCCGCTGTGGTCGGGCGACGAGGTGATGGGCGGGGCGGTGTTCAACTCCCTGATCCCGGCCTATCTCCTGCCTGCGGTGCTCGCCGGCCTGCTCTATCGGGCGGCGCGGGGGGTGCGTCCGGACTGGTACGTGCGGGCGGCCGGCGGGCTCGCCCTCGGCCTGCACCTCCTCTACACGGTGCTGGAGATCCGCCGGCTGTTCCACGGGCCCTCCATCGACGCCTCGCTGCGCACCGGCCAGGGCGAGCTGTGGACCTACTCCCTCGCCCTCCTCCTGATCGGCATCCTGATCCTGGTGGCCGGATTCCTGCGCGACAGCCGCTCCCTGCGCCTCCTGTCGGGCGGCTACATCATCGCGGCGGTCCTGAAGGTGTTCGTGATCGACCTCGCGAACCTCCAGGGCGTCACCCGGGCCCTATCCTTCATCGGCCTCGGCCTCGCCCTCGTCGGCATCGGCCTCGCCTACCAGAAGCTTCTGGGACGGCGGGCCGGGCCGCCTCCCGCGGCGCCGCCGCCGGCCGAGCCCGCCGCGCCGGCGGCGTGATCCCGCGCCGCTTGCCAGCCGGGTCCGAGGGCTCTAACCCTCGGCCATGGCCACGAACACCGCACAAGGCGCCGGGACCGCGCCCGACGTCGCAAGCCTGCCGTTCGAGAAGGCCCTCGACGAGCTCGAGCAGATCGTGAAGCGGCTCGAGCGCGGCGAGGTCCCGCTCGAGGAATCGATCGCGATCTACGAGCGCGGCGAGGCCCTCAAGAAGCACTGCGAGGCGCTCTTGAAGCGCGCCGAGGCCCGCATCGAGAAGATCACCATCGGCCCCGGGGGAGAGCCGACCGGGACGACCCCGCTCGACCCCGGGACCTGACCGGCTCGAAGGGAGACCCCATGAGCTGGCAGCCCGCGGACGACCCGAGGCCCGGCGACCGGCTCGCCTGCGACGCGATCGAGACCGTGATCGTGCCCCGCGCCCGCGACCTCGGCGGCTTCGAGGTGCGCCGCGCCCTGCCCTCGGCGCGACGGCAGATGGTCGGGCCGTTCATCTTCTGGGACCAGATGGGGCCGGCCGAGTTCCTCCTCGGCCAAGGCGTCGACGTGCGCCCGCACCCGCACATCGGGCTTTCGACCGTCACCTACCTCTTCGACGGCGAGATCGTGCACCGGGACAGCCTCGGGACGCTGATGCCGATCCGCCCTGGGGCGCTGAACCTGATGACGGCCGGCCGCGGCATCGTCCACTCCGAGCGCACGGGCCAGGAGGCGCGCAGCGTCGGCGCGAAGCTGTTCGGGATCCAGAGCTGGGTCGCCCTGCCGCAAAGCCACGAGGAGGGCGAGCCCGCCTTCGTGCACTACGCCGAAGACCGGCTGCCGGTCCTTTCGGGCGACGGCGTCACGGCGCGCGTCATCGCCGGCGAGGCCTTCGGCCTGAAGTCGCCGGTCGAGACCCCGATGGCGATGATCTACGCCGACGTGTCGCTTAAGGCCGGCGCCGCGGTGCCGTTCGACGCCCTTTACGAGGAGCGCGGCCTCTACACGGTCTCGGGCGAGATCGAGATTTCCGGCGACCGCTTCGGGCCGCACCAGCTCCTCGTCTTCCGCCCCGGCGACCGCATCACCGTGCGGGCAACGCAACCGTCGCGCCTCATGCTGCTGGGCGGCGACCCGATGGACGGCCCGCGCCACATCTGGTGGAACTTCGTCTCCTCGCGCAAAGACCGCATCGACCAGGCCAAGGCCGACTGGAAGGCCGCCCGCTTCGACAGCGTTCCGGGCGAGACCGAGTTCATTCCCCTGCCGGAGCGCTGAGCCCTTCCAAGACAGGGAGCGGCGAGCCGCGTCGTCATGCTGCCGAGCGGTAGCGCTGCTGCACCAGGAGGTTCGCGGACAGGGTCAGGACGAGCGTCGCGATCATCAGGATGAAGGCGATGGCGCCGCCGAAGGGCCAGTTGTTCTGCTGCACGAACTGGCCGTAGACGAGCGGCCCCATCATCTGGAAGCGCGGGCCGCCGAGGAGCACCGGCGTCGCGTAGGCGTTCATGGCCAGGATGAAGGTCAGGATCGTGCCGGCGAGGATGCCCGGCATGGCGAGCGGGAACAGCACGCGGCGCGCCATCATGAGCGGGCCGGCGCCGAGGTTGAACGCCGCCTCCTCGACCGCGCGGTCGATGCCCTCGATCACGCTCTGCAGCGTCAGCACCATGAAGGGCAGGTTCACGGCCGCGATGCCGACGATCACCGCCGTCTCGGTGAACATGATCTCGATGGGCGCCGGGATCGCCCCAAGCCCCATGAGGCTCGCGTTGAGGAGCCCCTTGTTGCCGAAGGCCACCATCCAGCCCGCGGCCCTGACCGCGTTGCCGACAAAGAGCGGCAGCACGACGAGCATGATCAGGAGGTTCTTGTGCCGCGTGCGCGTGCGGGCGAGGACATAGGCGAGCGGGAAGCCCATGACGAGGCAGATCGCGGTCGTCGCGAGGGCGACCCGCACCGTGCGCCACAGGACGCCCGTGTAGTAGGCGTCGGTGAAGAACTTGACGTAGTTCTCGATCGTCAGCGCGTCGACCATGAACCGGCCGGGGACGAACTTGTTCAGGCTGTAGCGCAGGAGGATCGCGAGCGGCACGAGAAGCCCTAAGCCGACGTAGACCGTCGCGGGGCCGGCGAGCCCCGCGACCGTGGACCGTGCCGTGCGCGCGGGCGTCATCAGGCCTTGAAGACCTTGTCCCACCACTCCTTGAGGGCCTGGTCGTTCTTGGCGATGTAGCCGTAGTCGAGGTCGATGAGGCGCTTCTGCTCCTCGGCCGTGAAGCCGATGCGCTTCTGCAGGTCGGGCGCGACGACGGCGGTCGTGACCGTCGGGTTGTAGCCCATGTCGATCGCGAAGTTCTCCTGGGCGCCCTTGTCGAGCATCGCGTTCATGTAGGCATAGGCGCCGTCCTTGTTCGGCGCGTTCTTCGGGATCGAGAAGCCCGAGACGTACATCGGGACGCCTTCGGCCGGCGCCGCCGACTCGACGCTGATGCCGGCGTTCTGCCACTGGATCACGCGGGCCTTCCACATGACGCCGATGGCGATCTCCTCGTTCTTCAGCGCCTGGGCGAAGGCCTCGTTCGTCGGATAGACCCTGACGCCCGCCTTCTTGGCCTCGAGCAGCAGGGCCTTGCCGGGCTCGAAGTCCGAGACCTTGCCGCCGGCGGCGAGCGCCGCCGCCGCCATGACGTACTGGTACTGGATGTCGATGATGCCGTGCTTGCTGCCGTGCTTCGGGTCGAAGACGTCCTTGAAGCTCTTCGGCGCGTCCACGAGCTTCGGGTTGTAGACCGCGACCTTGCCCGAATAGATGTGCCCGACCCCGTAGGGGTACTTCATCTGCGGTATCAGATTCGCGGCATTCGGCAACTTGCCGTAGTCGATCGGCTCGACGACGCCGGCCTCGTTCATCTCGTACATGTTGGCGGCCGAGAGCCCCTGGATGTCGCTCGTGCCTCGCGGCAGGCGGCGCTCGGCCAGCATCTTGGCCCGGCGCGGGGCGTCCCCGGCCTGGTCCTGGACGACCTCGTAGCCCTTGGGCTTCAACAGCGGGTCCTCGATGTTCTTGGCGAGGAGCCTGGCGTAGTCGCCGCCCCAGGTGCCGACGACGACGCGCCCGCCCTCGGCGCGGGCCGGGCCCGCCCCGAACGGCAGCGCCGCCGCGCCGGCCGCGAGCCCGAGCTTCAGCGTGTCCCGCCGGGAGATTCCTGATCGCTTCATGTCCGTCCCTCCGTTGCGCCGGGTTTGTCCTCCCCGGCAAACACTAGCCCCGCGTCCCGGGGCCAGCCGACCTCGACCGCGTCGCCGACCGCGGGCGCCGCCGCCTCGCCCCGGTTCGGCAGTTGCACGACGACCCGGTCGGCCGCCGACAGGCGCACGTGCAGCTCGAGCACGGCGCCGAGATAGGACACGAATTCGACCCGGCCCGCGAGTCGGTTGTCGAGGCCGGCGGCGTCGAGGGTCAGGCGCTCGGGCCTGAGCGCCAGCGCGGCCGGGCCGGCGACGCCGTCGGTGCGGCACTGGAGGCGAAGCCCGCCGGCGCTCTCGAACGCGCCGGGGCCGGTCACGCGGCCGTCCAAAAAGGTGCTGCGCCCGACGAAGCCCGCGACGAAGCGGTCGGCGGGGCGCTCGTAGAGGTCGCGCTGGCTGCCGATCTGGCGGATCTCCCCGTCGGCCATGACCACGAGCCGGTCGGCGACGGTGAGCGCCTCCTCTTGGTCGTGGGTCACCATGACGGTGGTGAGCCCGAGCGCGCGCTGCAATTCGCGGATCTCGATCCGCACCTCCTCGCGCAGCTTGGCGTCGAGGTTGGACAGGGGCTCGTCGAGGAGGAGAACGTCGGGGCGGATCGCGAGCGCGCGGGCGAGCGCGACGCGCTGCTGCTGCCCGCCCGAGAGCTCCCGCGGCAGGCGTCCGGCGAAGCCTTCGAGGCGCACGAGCCGCAGGGCTTCGCTTGCCCGCGCCGCGGTTTCGGCCTTGTCGAGCCTGCGCATCTCGAGGCCGAAGGCGACGTTCTCGGCGACGGTCATGTGCGGGAACAGGGCGTAGCTCTGGAACACCATGCCGGCGTTGCGCCGCCACGGCGGCCGGAAAGTCACGTCGACGCCGCCGATCCGCACCGCGCCGCCCGAGGGCTCGACGAAGCCCGCGATCATCCGGAGCGTCGTGGTCTTGCCGCAGCCGGAGGGGCCGAGCAGCACCAGGAACTCGCCGTCGGGAACGTCGAGGGCGACGCCCTTCACGGCCGCATGGGCGCCGTAGGCCTTCGAGAGGTTCTCGAGCTCGAGGCGCGCCATGCCGGTCACACCACCTGGGAAATCTTCACGAAGCGGTCGGTGACGAGCATCGCGGCGGCGATAAGGGCGATCTGCATGACCGAGGCGGCCGCGACGGTCGGGTCGATCTTCCACTCGAGGTACTGGAGGATCGCGATCGGCAGGGTGGTGCGTCCGGCGCCGACCAGGAAGAGGCTCATCTCGAGGTTGCCGAAGGACATCACGAAGCCGAACAGGGCGCCGGCGACGATCCCCGGCCGGATCGCCGGCAGGGTGACGCGGCGGAAGGTGGTCCACGGGCCGGCGCCGAGGTTCTTCGCCGCCTCCTCGACGGCCGGGTCGAAGCCCGCGAGGCTCGCGGTCACGAGGCGGACCGCCCAGGGGATCACGATGAGGGCATGGGCCGCGACGAGCGCCGCGGTCGAGCCGAGGACCGGCAGCCCGGTCGCGACCTCGGCCTCGATCTGGAACACGTAGATGGAGGTGCCGAGCACCACCCCCGGCACGACGAGCGGCATCAGGAGCAGCGTGTTGACGGCGCCGCGCCCGAGGAAGCGCCGGCGGGCGATCGCGAGGCTCGCCGGCACCGCGAGCGCGAGCCCGATGAGGGTCGCGGCGACGCCGACCTGGAGGCTGAGCAGGAAGCCCGAGACGAAGCTTTTGTTGTCGAGCACCGCCCCGAACCAGCGCACCGAATAGCCCTCGGGCGGGAACGAGGGAATCTCCTGGCGGAAGAAGGCGAGCCAGATCACGAGCGCGAGCGGCAGGAGGATGAAGCCGAGCGCCAGCGCCGCCATGCCGTCGAGGGCGATCCGCCCGAGCCGGGCCGCGTCGACGGGCCGCGGCGCGGCGCTCGCGAAAGCTTCGGTGCGGTCCTGGGCGGCGGCGTGCACGGTCGTCAGTTCAGCCGGTTCTTGTGGAAGCGGCCGCCCTTCATGATGAGGCTCAGGTGCTGGCCCTGGTCCTGGAAGAGGCCGAGGTCCGCCAGGGGATCGCCGTCGACCAGGATCAGGTCCGCGAAGGCGCCGGCCTTCAGCGTGCCGAGCTTCCCTTCCTGGCGCAGGACCTTCGCCCCGATCGTTGTCGCCGAGCGGATGATCTCGATCGGCTCCACGACCTCGCGGCGCAAGGCGAACTCGCGGCTCTGGTCGACCTGCAGCGCGCCGAGAAGATCGCTGCCGTAGGCGACCGGCACGCCGGCGCGACGGCAGATCTCGAGCGAGCGCAGGCCGCCGTCGATGACGAGGTCGTTCTTGGCGAGCATCTCGGCCGTCATGCCGTACTCGGCCGCGCGCTCGCGCATGGCGTAGTAGGCGACGAGGTTGGCGATCAGGAACATGCCCTTCTGGGCCATGAGCTTCGCCGCAGGCTCGTCGATGAGGTTGCCGTGCTCGATCGTGCGAACGCCCGCTTCGGCCGCGCGGGTGATGGCCTCGGGGGTGTAGGCGTGGGCGCAGACGTAACGGCCGAAGGCGTGCGCCTCCTCGACCGCCGCCGCCACCTCCTGCGGGCTGAACTGGAGACTGTCGAGCGGGTCGTAAGGGGAGGCGACGCCGCCCGACATCATGATCTTCACGTGGTCGGCGCCCTGGCGCATCTGCTCGCGGGCGCTTTTACGCACCTCCGAGACGCCGTCCGAGACGCACATGGTGAATGCCATGGCGTTGCAGCAGTGGCAGCGCGCGCCGGGATCGGTACGCCGGCGCGGGTCCGAGTGCCCGCCGGTCGGGCCGATGGCCTGGCCGGCGATGAACAGGCGCGGCCCGGGCACGTGGCCCGCCTCGACCGCGCTCTTGATGCCCCAGTCGGCGCCGCCGGTGTCGCGCACGGTGGTGAAGCCGCGGTCGATCATGGCGCGCATGAGCGCCGCCGCCCGCGCCGTCGCGAGCGTCAGCGGCACGGCCTCGAGGAAGCGGATGTTCACCTCGCTCAAGAAAACGTGGACGTGGCTGTCGATGAGACCGGGCATCAGGGTCCGCCCGCCGCAGTCGATTCTTTCGGCGCCCTCGGCCTTGATCGGCCTGTCCGAGGTCTCCCGGATGGTGTCGCCCTCGACGAGGAGCTCGAAGCCGTCCTGAAGCTCGCCGACCTCCGGCTCGAGCATCCTGAAGTTACGGAACAGCAGTTGCGTCATGACGATCCCCCGCGACAGGTCCATAGGACAACGGCGCGGGGGCGGGGGCAAGGGCGGCGGAGGCGAAGAAGCGGGCGGGCGCTACTCCCGCACCACGCCAGCGTCCGCGGTCTCGAGGTCGAAGGCGGCCGCGAAGAGGGCGCGGGTGTAGTCGGACTGCGGCGCCGAGAAGATGCGCTCGGCCGAGCCCTCCTCGACGACCTCTCCGTCGCGCATGACGACGACGTGGGTCGCGAGCGCCCGCACCACCTTGAGATCGTGGCTGATGAACAGGTAGGCGAGGTTCTTCTTCTGCTGCAGGTCGCGCAGGAGGTCGACGATCTGGGCCTGCACCGACATGTCGAGGGCGGAGGTCGGCTCGTCGAGCACGACGAACTGCGGCTCGAGCGCCATCGCGCGGGCGATCGCGATGCGCTGGCGCTGGCCGCCCGAGAACTCGTGCGGGTAGCGGTCCATGGTGGCCGGGTCGAGGCCGACGTCGGCGAGCGCCTGCGCGACGATCCGGCGGCGCTCGCCGAGCGAGAGCCCGCGCTTCTGCACCAGGAGCCCCTCCTCGACGATCTCGGCGACGGAGAGGCGCGGCGAGAGCGAGCCGTAGGGGTCCTGGAACACCACCTGCATGTCCTTGCGCATCGGCCGCAGCTTCCTCGCGGTCAAACCCTCGAGGCGCTTGCCGAGGAACACGATCGGCCCGTTCGATGACACGAGGCGCAGGAGCGCGAGCCCGAGCGTCGTCTTGCCCGATCCCGACTCGCCGACGACGCCGACGGTCTCGCCCTCCCGGACCACGACCGAGACCCCGTCGACCGCCTTCACGTGGCCGACGGTCCGGCGCAGGAAGCCGCGCCTGACCGGGAACCAGACCCGGAGCGGCCCCGCCTCGACGATGATCGGCGCGCTCGCGGGGACGTCCCGAGGCCGGCCCTTCGGCTCGGCCGCGAGGAGCCTCTGGGTGTAGGCGTGCCGCGGGCGCTCGAACACGTCGGCGACCGGGCCGTGCTCGACGATCTTGCCCTCGGTCATGACGCAGACCCGGTCCGCCACTTTCCGCACGATGCCGAGGTCGTGGGTGATGAACAGCATCGCCATGCCGAGGCGCGCCTTGAGGTCGGCGAGGAGCTTCAGGATCTGGGCCTGCACGGTGACGTCGAGCGCCGTCGTCGGCTCGTCGGCGATGAACAGGTCGGGCTCGTTCGCGAGCGCCATGGCGATCATGACGCGCTGACGCTGGCCGCCCGAGAGCTGGTGCGGGTAGGCGTCGAGGCGGCTCCGCGCATCGCGGATGCCGACGAGGTCGAACAGCTCGAGGGTGCGCGTGCGCGCCTGGCGCTCGGAGAGACCGCGGTGGAGCCTGAGGATCTCGCCGACCTGCCGCTCGATCGTGTGCAGCGGGTTGAGCGAGGTCATCGGCTCCTGGAACACCATGGTGATGTCGTCGCCGCGTACCGCCCGCATCTCGTCCTCGGACGCCCGCATCAGGTCGCGGCCCTTGAACAGGATCGTCCCGGACGGATGATGCGCGGCGGGATAGGGCAGGAGCTTCAGCACGGACAGGGCGGACACCGACTTGCCCGACCCCGACTCGCCGACGAGCGCCACCGTCTCGCCGGGCATGACGTCGAACGAGACGCGGTCGACCGCGAGCGTGTCCCGCCCGCCCTGGCGGAATGCGACGGAGAGGTCCTGGACGGAGAGGAGGGGAGCGGAACCGGTCGTCATTCTAGCTCAACCTCGGGTCCGCGCATCCGCCGCTCCGGACGATATCCCATCTGTCTGCACGGTGTTGCATCGACCAGCCCGTCACCCCGCCACCTTCACTCCGCTCGCCGCCTCGTCGATCTGGGCCTTGAGCGCGGGATCGAGGTCGAGGGCTTCGGCGAGCTGGCGCAGGAACTCGCGCTCCTGCATGGTGTCGGGCTCGACCGCGACGCGGGCGGCGGCGTAGACCTGCGCCGCCTTCTCGGGGGTGCCGACCGGGTCGGACAGCTCCTCGACCGTCGCAGGCTCGGCGAGCTCGCGGTCGAGCCAGCCGGAGATGTCGGCGTCGATGCCGGCCTGCGACAGCATCGCGACGATGCGGGCGCGCTCGGCCCCGTCCATCCGGCCGTCGGCGGTCGCGGCCGCCACCATGGCGCGCGCGAACAGGAGCACGTCGTCCTCGCTCGCCGCAGCCGGATCGAAGGCCGCGGACCCGGGCGGCGCGGCGGATGCCGCCCCTCCGGCCGGAGTCCCGGCCGCCTGCCCGCCTTGCCCGGCGCCGAGCAGCGGCTTGCCGGCCTGGTAGTTCTGGAACGCCTTGTAGGCGAGGCCGGCCACGACCGCGAGGCCGCCGAGCCCGGCGATGCCGCGGGCGATCCCGCGGCCCTGCCGCGACCCGAGGAGGATGCCGGCGACGCTCATCAGCGCCGCCTCGGCGAGCCCCGGGTTGCGGTCCATGAACTCCCTGGCCTTGCGGGCGGGCCCGCCGCTCTGTCCGCCCCGGGCGAAGGCCGCGATCGCATCCTGCAGGATGCCGCCCGGTCGTCCGCCGGGCTCGCCCGGCCTGCTGCTCGCGCCGACGACGAGGTCGAGCAGGCGCTTGGCGTCAACCATCCGATGTCTCCTCGTGACAGACCACGGGGTTCAACGGCGATGGGCCGGCTTGGTTCGGATCAGATCGGCTTGCGGATCGCGGCGGCCGCCCGGGCGAGCCGCGCGACGGCCTCGAAATCGCCCGCCGAAATCGCGGGCGTCGGGGCCATCCAGGCGCCGCCGACGAAAGGCACGTTGGGCAGCGCGAGGAAATCCGCGGCGTTCCCTTGGTCGAGGCCGCCGGTCGGGCAGAAGCGGGCCTGCGGCAAGGGACCGGCGACCGACTTCAGCCAGGCGATCCCGCCGGACGGCACCGCGGGAAAGAACTTCATGATCTCGAACCCGAGGTCGGCCAGCGTCATGGCTTCCGAGACGGTGGCGCAGCCCGGCAGGACCGGCACCGGGGCCTCGGCGAGGGCCTCCGCCAACCGGATCGGAGTGCCCGGGGACACGATGAACCTCGCGCCCGCCTCGACGACCTCGGCGATCTGGCTTGCCGAGAGGACGGTGCCAGCCCCGACGACCGCCTCCGGCACCGCCTTGGCGATCGCCGCGATGGCGTCGAGCGCCGCCGGCGTCCGCAGCGTCACCTCGACGACCGGCAGCCCGACCGCGACGAGCGTGCGCGCAAGCGGGATGGCGTGCCGCGCGTCCTCGATCGTCACGACCGGGATCACCGCCGCGCGCCGCGCATAGCCGACGAGGGTTTCGGTCTTCCCCCTGGCGGTCTTGCTTTGCTTCTCGTGGCGGGCGGCTTCGGCTCTGCTCACGGTCGTGTCCATTTTTGTTGACGTGCTAAGGGCGGCGTTAACCGGCTCGACCATCGGCGGCGATCATCGCAAGTTCGAGCCATGCCGTTAAGAGGGCTGCTTACCTTTATCCCTATGGTCGGGCGAGGTTCCGGTCGACCTCTCGAGGCCGGTAGCCGCTTCGACTCAGGAGGTTGACCGTGAAGACCCTTCTCCAGCGTTTCGTCCAGGACCAGTCCGGCGCCACCGCCATCGAGTACGCCCTCATCGCGGCCCTCATCGCGGTCGCGGCGATCGGCGCCATGGGAGCGCTCGGCACCAAGCTCGGCACCAACTTCAACGCCGTCGCCTCGCAGCTGCAGTAGGCCCGCGCCGGCCGGCCCGCCCGCAAGGCCGGCCCGCCTACTCCGCCGCGACCCTGGTCGGATGGGCCGGGTAGGGAACGACGTGGTTGCCGAGGCGCACGCCCGGCACGACCGGCTCCAGGTCCAGGGCGGCTCCCTCGGGCTCGTTCCCCGGCTCGTCGGCCGGGCCGACGAAGCGGCCGAAGATCCGGCCCACCAGCCGCGACAGGTCGTCCATCAGGACGAAGAACGCCGGCACGAAGACGAGCGACAGCATCGTCGAGACGATCAGGCCGCCGATCACCGCGATCGCCATGGGCGAGCGGAACTCGCCGCCGGCCCCGATGCCCATGGCCGAGGGGATCATGCCCGCGGCCATGGCGATGGTCGTCATGACGATCGGCCGCGCGCGCTTGCGCCCGGCGTCGACGATCGCCTCGTCGCGCCCGATTCCCTTCGCGACCTCCTCGACGGCGAAGTCGACGAGGAGGATGGCGTTCTTGGTTACGATCCCCATCAGCATCAGGAAGCCGATCACGACCGGCAGGCTGATCGCCTTCTGGGTGATGACGAGGGCGAGAATCGCGCCGCCGATAGAGAGCGGCAACGACAGAAGGATCGTGAACGGCTGGAAGAAGTTCGCGAAGAGCAGGATCAGGACGCCGAGCACCATCATGATGCCGGCCCCCATGGCCTTGCCGAAGCTCTCAAACACCTCGGTCATGACCTCGGCGTCGCCGGTCTGCTTGATCACCACTCCCGGCGGCAGGCTCTTCGCGGTCGGCAGGGCGAAGACCTGCGCCATGACCTCGCCCAGCGCGTCGGTGCCGTTGAGGTCGGCCTCGAGGGCGACGCGCAGAGCCCGGTCGTAGCGGTCGATGGCGGTCGGCCCCTGGCCGAGCTCCACGTCGGCGACGGCCGAAAGCGGCACCGCCCCGTTCTTCGCCGGCACCTTCAGGATCTCGAGGAGCCCGCGGTCGCCGCGCACCGTCTCCGGCAGCTGCACCCGGATCGGCACCTGCCGGTCGCCGGCGTCGAACTTCGCGAGGTTCGCGCCGATGTCGCCGATGGTGCCGACCCGCACCGTCTCGGCGATCGTATCGGTCGAGACCCCGAGCTCGGCCGCGACCGCGGGCTTCGGCCGGATGCGGATCTCGGGCCGGTTGAGGGGCGCCGTCGAGAGCGGGTTCGAGAGATGCGCGATGGACCTCATCTCGCGCTCGAGCTTCGCCGCGGTCTCGATGACGACGTCCTGGTCGGGCCCGGTCACGATGAGCTGGAGCGCGCGCAGGCCGTTCTGGTTCAGCGTCACGAAGCGGATGTCCGGCACGTCGCGGAACATCGCCGTGATGCGCTCCTCGAGCTGGCGCTGCTTCAGGGCGCGCTCGGACTTCGGCACGTAGGCGACCGTGAAGGTCGCAAGCCGCACCTCCTTCTTCGACGGCAGCTGCACGCCGCCGCTGACGAACACCGAGCGGACCTCGGGCATCTCGCGCAGGCGCGCCGCGAGGCCGTCGGTCACGGCCTTGGTGTCGTCGAGGCGCGAGCCCGGTGGCAGCTCGGCGACGAAGAGCGAGCGCCCCTCGTCGGCGCCCGGCAGGAAGCCGTTCGGCAGGAGGTTCGTCGAGTAGACCGAGCCCGCGAAGAAGGCGAGGCCGAGGAGGAAGGTGACGTACTTGTGCCGTACCGACCAGCCGACGAGCCGCGTGTAGGCCCGCATGACGAAGCCGTCCTTCGGCTCTTCGTGGCGGTGGTCGCGCATGAAGTAGGCCGCGAGCATCGGCGTGACGAGCCGCGCGACGAAGAGCGAGAACAGCACCGCGGCCGCGACCGTGATGCCGAACTGCTTGAAGTACTGGCCGGCGATGCCGCCCATGAAGCTCACCGGCGCGAACACCGCGACGATCGTGAAGGTGATGGCGATGACGGCAAGGCCGATCTCGTCCGCGGCCTCGAGGGAGGCGCGGTAGGGCGACTTCCCCATCTTGATGTGGCGGACGATGTTCTCGATCTCGACGATGGCGTCGTCGACGAGGATGCCGGTCACGAGCGTGATGGCGAGGAGGCTCACGAGGTTGAGCGAGAAGCCGAGCGCGTCCATCACCCAGAAGGTCGGCAGCACGGAGAGCGGGATCGCGATCGCCGAGATCAGCGTCGCGCGCCAGTCCTTGAGGAAGAGGAAGACCACGAGCACGGCCAGCAGCGCGCCCTCGATCAGGGTATGCATCGCCGATTCGTAGTTGCCGACCGTGTAGGGCACGGTGCTGTCGATGACGTCGAAGCGCACGCTCGGATGCGCCCGGCGCAGCTCGTCGATCTTCTTCTCGACCGCCTCGCCGACCGCGGCGTCGCTCGAGCCCTTGGAGCGGGAGACCGCGAAGCCGACCACGGGCTCGCCGTCGAGGCGCGCGAAGGTGCGGGGCTCCGCCGAGGTGTCGGCGAGCGTCGCGATCTCGTCGAGCCGCACGCGCCGCCCGCCGGGCAGCATGATGTTGGTGGCGGCGAGCTTCTCGAGCGTCGAGGCGCCGGCCAGCGTGCGGATCGACTGCTCCTGGCCGCCGACCTCGCCGCGCCCGCCGGCAAGGTCGACGCTCGTCGCGCGCAGTTGCCGGTTCACGTCGGCGGCGGTGACGCCGAGCGCCAGGAGGCGATCGGGCTTGAGCGTGACCCGGATCTCGCGGTCGACGCCGCCGACCCGGTCGACGCCGCCGACGCCCCTCACGCTCTGGAGCTGGCGCGCCACCACATCGTCGACGAACCACGACAGCTCCTCGGGCGTCATCGCCGGGTTCGCGGCCGCGTAGGTCACGATCGGCAGGCCCGCGATCTCGATCCGCTGCACGATCGGCTCGTCGATGGTGCGCGGCAGGTCCTGGCGGATCTTGGCGACCGCGTCCTTGACGTCGTTGACGGCGCGGTCCTGGTTGGTCTCGAGGCGGAACTCGATGGTCGTGGTCGAGAGCCCCTCCGAGATCGTCGAGATGATGTGCTTGACGCCGTTGATGCCGGAGACCGCGTCCTCGACCCGCTTCGTGACCTGGTTCTGCAGCTCGGACGGCGCGGCGCCGGCCTGCGTCACCGTCACGGAGACGATCGGGATGTCGATGTTCGGGAAGCGCGTGACCGGGAGCTGGCGGAAGCTGAATACCCCCAGGATCAGGAGCACGATGAAGAGGACGACCGACGGAATCGGCTTGCGGATCGCCCAGGCCGAGATGTTGAGGCGCATCACCGCGTCTCCCCGGTCGACGCGGTGCGGTTCTTGAGGGCGTCCTTGGGCGCGTCGGGCGCGACCGGGCGCACCACGTCGCCGTCGCGCAGGAAGCTGCCGGCCCGCGCCACGACGGCCTCGCCGCTCTTGAGGCCCTGCATGACCTCGACGAAACCTTCGGCGTTGAGCCCCGTCGCGACCCGGCGCGCCTGCACCTTGTCGTCGACGACGGCGAGCACGATCGGCCCCTCCGTCCCGTAGAGCACGGAGGCGGTCGGCACCGCGACGCCGGTATGGCGGGCCACCACGACGGTGCCGCGGGCGAACGAGCCGATGCGCAGGCCCTCGTCCTTCGGCAGCGCGATGCGGACCTTGCCGAGGCGCGTCGCCCGGTCGACCTCGGGGAAGATGTTGCGGATGCGGCCCGTGATGTAGCGCTGGCCGTCGACCGTGACTTCGGCCTCGGCGCCCTCGCGCAGGCGCGGCATCTGGACTTCCGTGACCTCGCCCTCGAGCTCGATCTCGCCGTCCCTGATGATGCGGAACATGGCCTCGCCAGCGGCCGTCGCGGTCGCGCCGACGCGGGCCATCTTGCGCGACACGACCCCGGCGGCGGGCGCCCGGATCTCGGTGCGGGACAGGCGCCACTCGATCTCGCGCTGCTGCGCCTGCGCCGAGGCCTTCTCGGCCTCGGCGATGCGCAGGCCGTCGCGGGCGGCCGACAGCCGCCCCTCAGCGGCGCGGGCGACGGAGACGCGGCTCTCCATCACGGCTTCGGTGGTGTTGCCGGAGCGCATGAGGGCGCGGGCGCGCTCGAGCGCCTGGGCGGCCTCGACCTGAGCGGCCTCGGCCTGGACGATGTTGCTGCGCGCCTGGGCGATGGCGGCCTCGGCGCGGGTGCGGGTCGCGGCGTTCTGGGCGAGAAGCGTCTCCAGGACGTCGCGGGAGAGCCGGGCCAGCACCTCGCCCTGGCGGACGACGCTGCCCTCCTCGACCAGCACCTCGGCGATGCGGAAGCCCTCGACCTCCGGCGCGACCAGGATTTCTTCGCGCGGCACCAGCGTCCCCGTGACGATAGCGCGCTCGACGAGCTCGCGCTCCGCCGCGCGCACGACGGTCACGGCGGGCGCGCCTTGGGCCTTCGGCTTCGGGGCCTCGGCGAGGGCGGGGGTCAGGGCGAGGAAAAGGGCGGCCCCGAGCGCCAGTCTGAGGGAAGACATGTCAGTTGCTCTTGTTGTCCTGGTCCGCCGCGTCGGCGGTCCGGTCAGGGGCCTTGGGCAGGTCGATGCGGCCCGCGAAGGCCGCCGCGATGACGGCCATCACGGCCCCGACCTCGGCCTGAGGGTCGAAGTTCGGCAGGATCGCCCGGCGGACGAACAGCCCGTCGGCGAGGGTCGAGACCACGACCGCAAGCGTGCGCGCGTCGACCTCCGGCGCCACGATCCCCTTCTCCTGCGCCTGCCGGAACAGGGCCTCCATGCGGTGGATCACGTCGCGCTCGAAGGCGCTCGTCACGGCCGCGAAGGTCGGGTTGCGGGTCGCCTCGGCCCAGATCTCGAGGCACAGGATCGCCTTCTCCCGCGGCTTCTCCTCGAAGTGCTTGCGCCCGAGCCGGGCGAAGGCCTCGACGAAGTCGTCGACCCCGACGAGGTCGTTGAAGTCCCGCGCCACCTCGGCCCGGTCGCGCTCGGCGAGGCCCGCCGCCATGGCGTCCTTCGAAGGAAAGTAGCGGTAGAGGTTGCCCGGGCTCATGCGGGCCTCGGCCGCCACGTCCTGCATGGTGGTGCGGTGGAAACCCGAGCGCACGAAGCAGCGCTCGGCCGCGTCGAGGATGCGGGTGCGCCGCTCGACATGGGCTTCGTCGTCGAAGGGGCGGTCGGGCTGGAGAGCGGTCAAGGCGAATCGTCCGATATGAGAATGAACGTTCATTCTCATATGCCGGTTAACAGCAGGTAGCAAGCGTGGCGGCATTGCGTTTTCGCACTCCACCCCTGCGGCACAAGCGTGGCTTCTGTCCGACAGGGAGGGTGTTGCTTGCGCCCGCCGGCAGCCCGGGCCATGTCCGGCGCCATGCGCGCCTTCGCCACGCCGCTGCCGATCGACGGCGTCCTGCCGGACCTCGCGGCGGCGCTCTCGGCGCGCCCGAACGCGGTGCTGGTCGCTCCGCCCGGGGCCGGCAAGACCACGCGGGTGCCGCTCGCCCTCCTCGACGAGCCATGGGTCGAGGGCCGCAAGCTCATCGTCCTGGAGCCGCGCCGGCTCGCCGCCCGGGCCGCCGCGGACCGCATGGCCCGGACGCTCGCCGAGGAGGTCGGCGGCACCGTCGGCCTGCGGGTCCGGCTCGGCTCGAAGGTCTCCCGGCGCACCCGCATCGAGGTCGTCACCGAGGGCGTCTTCGCCCGCATGATCCTCGACGACCCGGCCCTCGACGGCGTCGCCGCCGTGCTCTTCGACGAGTTCCACGAGCGCTCCCTCGACGCCGACCTCGGCCTCGCGCTCGCCCTCGACGCGCAGGGGGCGTTGCGCGAGGACCTGCGCCTCCTCGCGATGTCCGCGACCCTCGACGGCGCCCGCGTCGCGGGCCTCCTCGGAGACGCGCCGGTGATCCGCTCGGAGGGGCGCGCCTATCCGGTCGAGACACGCCATCTCGACCGCGACCCGAGCCGGCGCATCGAGGCCGAGGTCGCGGACGCGACGCTCAAGGCCCTGCGCGCCGAGCCGGGCTCGATCCTCGTCTTCCTGCCGGGCCAGGGCGAGATCCGCCGCGCTGAGGCGCTTCTGCGCGAGCGCATCGCCGACCCCGCCGTCGACATTGCCCCTCTCTACGGAGCCCTCGACCGCGCCGAGCAGGACCTTGCGGTCTCTCCGGCGAAGCCCGGGCGCAGGAAGATCGTGCTCGCGACCTCCATCGCCGAGACTTCCTTGACCATCGAGGGCGTGCGGGTGGTGGTCGATTCGGGACTCGCCCGGGTGCCGGCGTACGAGCCCGATATCGGCCTGACGCGGCTCATGACGGTGCGCGTCTCGCGCGCCTCCGCCGACCAGCGCCGCGGCCGCGCGGGGCGCACGGAGCCGGGGGTCTGCTACCGGCTCTGGGAGGAGGCCGCGACGGGGGCGCTCGAGCCCTTCGGCAGGCCCGAGATCCTCTCGGCCGACCTCGCGCCGCTCCTCCTCGACTGCGCCGCCTGGGGCGTCGCCGACCCCCAGAGGCTCGCGTTCCTCGACCCGCCGCCCGAGCCCGCGGTCAGGGAGGCGCGGGCGCTCCTCGAAGAGCTCGGCGCCCTCGACCGCGACGGGCGCATCACCGAGGCCGGGCGGCGGCTGCGCGCCTTGCCTCTGCCGCCCCGACTCGCCCGCATGGTCCTCGGTGCCGCCGGGCACGGCGCCGAGGCCGCGCGGGAGGCCGCCGACTTGGCCGCCGTCCTGGTCGAGCGCGGCCTCGGCGGCGACGCCGTCGACCTCGCCGAGCGGATCGAACGCTTCCGCCGCGACCGCTCCGCCCGCGCCGCCGACATGCGCCGGATGGCGCAAGGATGGGCCAGGATGGCGGGGCCGGACACCATCCCTCCTCCGAGAGAGAAGGGGGGACCTGGTATCGGCCCCCTCCTCGCCCTCGCCTATCCAGACCGCATCGCAAAAGCCCGGGGCAAGCCCGGCGAGTACCTCATGGCGAACGGGCGCGGCGCCGTGCTCGAAGCGCACGAGCGGCTGGCCCGCGAGCCCTTCCTGGCGGTCGCCGAGATCGCCGGCGCCGCCGCCTCGGCCCGGATCCTGGCCGCGGCCGCCTTGAGCGCGGCCGAGGTCGAGGAGGCGGCAGGCGCGCAGATCGTCGAGGCCGACGAGATCGGCTTCGACCGCGCCGCCCGCGCGTTGCGGGCGCGCGCCGTGCGGCGGCTCGGGGCGATCCTCCTCTCGGAGCGGCCGCTGCCGGTTCCGGCGACCGAGGAGGGCGCCAAAAAACTCGCCCGCGGCATCGCCGCGACCGGGCTCGACGCGCTGCCGTGGCCGAAGGCGCTCGAGCAGTGGCGCGAGCGGGTTCTCTTCCTGCGCCGGGCCGAGGGCGGCGAATGGCCCGACCTCTCCGACGCGACGCTTGCGGCCGGGATCGAGGACTGGCTCGCGCCGCATCTCGTCGGTAAGGCCGGGGTCGCCGACGTCACGCCGGACGAGCTTGCCGAGGTGCTTCGGGCGCTCCTGCCCTGGCCCCTGCGGGACCGCCTCGACGCCGAGGCGCCGACCCATTTCGAGGCGCCGACCGGCTCGCGCATCCCGGTCGACTACGGCGCCGAGGAGGGGCCGGTGCTCGCCGTGCGGGTGCAGGAGTTGTTCGGCCTCGGGAAACACCCGACGGTCGCGGGCGGGCGAGCGCCCCTCGTGCTGCATCTCCTCTCGCCGGCCGGGCGCCCGATCCAGATCACAAGGGACCTGCCGGGCTTCTGGCGCGGCTCCTGGGCGGCGGTCAGGGCCGACATGCGCGGGCAGTACCCAAGGCACCCCTGGCCCGAGGACCCCTCGAGCGCCGAGCCGACCCGCCGGGCGAAGCCGCGGCGGTCTTGAGCGCTTCGTTCGAAAAGCGGTGGATTCCGGCCGCCGGGCCCTCGACCTCGGGCCTGCGCCTGATCTTATGGGGCTTTCCTCAGAGCGCTCCCGATGGCCGAAACCGAAACCTCCCAGCGCGACAGCGAGCGCTTCAACAACACCATCGCGATCATCGTCGCCCTGATCTCGGCCTTCATGGCGGTGTCGAAGATCAAGGACGACAACGTCGTGCAGGCGATCCAGCGCTCGCAGGCGCTCATCGTCGATTCCTGGAACCAGTACCAGGCGAAGCGCATGCGCCAGTTCGAGCTCGACCTCGAGGTGCAGCGCGCCGAGGCCATGATCCGCGACGGCGTCCTCAAGGACACGCCGGAGAACCGCGCCCTCATGGACGGCTGGCGCCGGGATATCGAGCGCTACAAGGGTGAGCTCAAGGAGCTCACCGATACGGCGAATGGGCACGAGGCCAACTACAAGCGCCTCAACGACGCCGACGACCTGTTCGACTTCTCGGACAGCTTCCTGTCCCTCTCGCTCGCCCTCCTCGCCGTCGCGGCCCTGACCCGCATCCGCTGGCTCCTCGGGCTCGCCGCCGGCGTCAGCCTCGTCGGCCTCGCCTTCGGCCTCTCGGGCTTCGCCGGCTTCGACGCGATCCGGCCGGAGTGGCTGTCGAAGCTCTTGGGAGCGTGAGGCTACTCCTCCTCCCCGAACCGCCCCGCCACGAGCCCCGCGAGCGCGTCGAGGCAGGCGTCCGCGTCGTCGCCCTTCGCCGTCACGGTGATGGTGGTGCCCTGGGCGGCGCCGAGCGTCAGGAGGCCCATGATCGAGCGGCCGCCGACGGTCTCGCCGCAGCGGGTGACGGTCACGTCTGAGGAGAAGCGGTCGACGGTCTGGACGAACTTCGCCGAGGCGCGGGCGTGCAGGCCCTTGCGGTTGACGATCGCGAGCTCCCGGGCGAGGGCGCCTTCGGGGATCGGCGCCGAGGGGCAGTCCTCCTCGGCGCCGTCGCGCGCGGGGTCCGGGCTCACTTTCCGGCGAGCACCCGGG
>DASVPW010000099.1:0-1817 GCA_036389455.1 Beijerinckiaceae bacterium | reverse complement strand
TCTCGGGCGGCAAGGGCGGCGCCGAGGACAAGACCGCCGCCATGGAGGCCGCCGGCATCAGAGTGTCGCCGTCGCCGGCGCGTCTCGGAAAAACCCTCGTCGAAGTGCTCAAGGGACACTAGATAGACGCCACGGCTCATCCTGGACGGCCCTCATGGCCGAATCCGGGCCTGGGAACGGCTCTTGCTTCGGGCCTCCCGGTCTCCGGCTCTCCGCTGCGCTTCGGCCGGGATGACGATCACCGCTCAAGCGCACGGATCGCGATCGGGATGGCACGCCAGGACGCCAACGAGACCTTCCTCCAGACCTCGTTCCTGTGGGGCGGCAACGCCGCCTATATCGAGGAGCTCCAGGCCCAATACGAGAAGGACCCGGGCTCGGTCGACGCCGAGTGGCAGGCGTTCTTCTCAGGCCTCAAGGATGAGGGCGCGCTTGTCGAGAAGAACGCCCGCGGAGCGTCGTGGCGGCGGCCGAACTGGCCGGTGCCGGTGAACGGCGAGCTCGTCTCGGCGCTCGACGGCAACTGGGCCGAGGTCGAGCGGGCGGTCGGCGACAGGATCAAGGCCAAGGCGCAGGAGAAGGTCAAGGCCAACGGCGGCGAGGTCAGCGAGGCCCAGGTCCTGCAGGCGACGCGGGATTCGGTCCGCGCCCTCATGCTGATCCGCGCCTACCGGGTCCGCGGCCACCTCCATGCCAGGCTCGATCCCCTCGACCTCGAGCCCCGCCACGACCACGAGGAACTGCACCCTTCCCACTATGGGTTCAACGAGGCCGACTGCGACCGCCGCATCTTTCTCGACAACGTGCTCGGCCTCGAGTTCGGCACGATCCGCGAGATCGTGGCGCTCCTCGAGCGGACTTACTGCCAGACGATCGGCGTCGAGTTCATGCACATCTCCGATCCCACCGAGAAGGCTTGGCTCCAGGAGCGCATCGAGGGGCCTGACAAGGAGATCACCTTCACCCGCGAGGGCAAGCGCGCGATCCTCAACAAGCTCGTCGAGGCGGAAGGCTTCGAGAAGTTCCTCGACCTCAAGTACACCGGCACCAAGCGCTTCGGCCTCGACGGCTCGGAATCGCTGATCCCGGCGCTCGAGCAGATCATCAAGCGCGGCGGCAACCTCGGCGTGAAGGAGATTGTCTTGGGCATGGCCCACCGCGGCCGCCTCAACGTGCTGACGCAGGTCATGGCGAAGCCGCACCGGGCGCTGTTCCACGAGTTCAAGGGCGGCTCCTTCGCTCCCGACGAGGTCGAGGGCTCGGGCGACGTGAAATACCACCTCGGCGCCTCGTCCGACCGCGTCTTCGACGGCAACACCGTCCACCTCTCGCTGACCGCGAACCCCTCGCACCTCGAGATCGTCGACCCCGTGGTGCTCGGGAAGGTCAGGGCGAAGCAGGACCAGTTCGGCGACCCGCCGGAGCGGCGCACCTCGGCGATGCCGCTTTTGATCCATGGCGACGCGGCCTTCGCGGGCCAAGGCGTCGTCGCCGAGTGCTTCGGGCTCTCGGGACTCAAAGGCCACCGCACCGGCGGCTCGCTGCACTTCATCGTCAACAACCAGATCGGCTTCACCACGAATCCGCGCTTCTCGCGCTCCTCGCCTTATCCGTCCGACGTCGCCAAGATGGTCGAGGCGCCGATCTTCCACTGCAACGGCGACGATCCGGAGGCCGTGGTCTTCGCCGCCAAGGTCGCGACCGAGTACCGGCAGCGCTTCCAGAAGCCGGTCGTGGTCGACATGTTCTGCTACCGCCGCTTCGGCCACAACGAGGGCGACGAGCCGGCCTTCACCCAGCCCAAGATGTACCGGGTG
>DASVPW010000098.1:0-9594 GCA_036389455.1 Beijerinckiaceae bacterium | reverse complement strand
TCTTCGCCGACTTCGCCGACGTGATGGCGCACGCCGTCCAGGACGCCACCAACGTCGTCATCACCTCGAACGCCGGCGACACCCTCACCCTCGCCAACGTCCTCAAGGCAACCCTCACAACCGACGACTTCGTCTTCCTGTGACAAAGACGGGGCTTCCCTCTCGGGGGAAGCTCCGGCCTCCGGCTTTCGCCGAAAGCCGGCCGGGCAGGGAGGCCTGCGCCGCCCGACCTGACGGACGCCGCCCATGAAGATCTACCGCATCCTGACCGGCCCCGACGACGCGAGCTTCTGCCATCGCGTCACCGAGGCGTTGAGCCAGGGCTGGGAGCTCCACGGCGACCCGGCCCTGACCTACGACCCCGACAAGAAGCGGGTGATCTGCGGCCAGGCGATCGTCAAGGAGGTCGAGGGGAGCTACAGCCCGGACATGAAGCTGTCGGAGCAGTAGGAATCGGCGGGCGCGGCCGCGCCCGTCACAGGAGCCACCGGGTGAGACCGGTCCCGGGCGCCAGCATGAGGAAGGCCCACAGCAGCGCCGACGCGACGTTGGCGACCTGGAATGGAGCGCGCGGCATCTCGAATACGCCTGCGGCGAGCGGCACGAAGGCCCGCGCCGGCCCGAAGAAGCGCCCCAGGAAAATCGCCCAGACCCCGTACTTTCGGGTGAACGCCTCGCCTTTCGCGATCATCTGCGGGTAGCGGTTCAGCGGCCAGACATGGTGCGCCCGGTTCTCGAGGTAGCGCCCGACCTCGTAGGACAGCCAGTCGCCGAAAGAAGCGCCGAGCGCCGCGCCGACCCAGATCGGCCAGAAGTCGAGCCCGGCGCCGCCGATCAGCCCGCCGATCCCGAGCAGAAGCACCGTCGCCGGCACGAAGAGCGAAATGATCGCGAGCGACTCGCAGAACGCGAGGGCGAAGACCACGAACGGCGCCCACGCCTGGTGCAGGCGCACGAAGTCGAGCACGGTCGTCTTGAGGGCTTCGATGTCCATGGAGGGTCTGCAGGTGGAGCGCCGTTGTGGCGGCGGGGCGGGACTTTGGCAAGCGCTTCGCACGGCCGTCCTGAAGCTGCGTAGCGGCTGTCTGGGCCGGCCCGGAGCCGCGGGCTCCGGCCGGGACGACGCGAATGGATTGCGGTACACCGATCTCCCATGAACATTCTCTCGATCCAGTCGCATGTGGCTTACGGGCATGTCGGCAACGCCGCCGCGGTTTTTCCGATGCAGCGGCTCGGGGTCGAGGTGTGGCCGGTCCACACGGTGCAGTTCTCGAATCACACCGGCTACGGCGCCTGGACCGGCCGGGTGTTCGACGGGCCGGCGATCGAGGAGCTGGTCGGGGGCATCGCCGCACGCGGCGTGCTCCACGCTTGCGACGGCGTGCTGTCGGGCTACATGGGCGCTGCCGATATCGGCGCCGCGATCCTCTCGGCCGTCGTCCGCGTGCGCGCAGCGAACCCCGCCGCCCTCTACTGCTGCGATCCGGTCATCGGCGACGTCGGCCGCGGCGTGTTCGTGCGGCCCGGCATCCCGGAGCTGATGCGCGACCGGGCGGTGCCGGCCGCCGACATCATCACCCCGAACCAGTTCGAGCTCGATTTCCTCTCGGGGCTCGCGAGCGGAACGCTTGCCGAGGCCAAGGCGGCGGTGACGGCGGTGCAGCGCCTCGGCCCCCGCGTCGTGCTTGTGACCTCGCTGCACACGAACGAGACGCCGGCCGACGCAATCGACCTCCTGGCCGGGGAAGGCGGCGCCTTCTGGCGCGTGCGCACGCCGAGGCTGTCGCTCAACGTGAACGGCGCCGGCGACGCCGTCGCGGCGCTGTTCCTCGTCCACTACGCCCGCACCCGCTCGGCCGCGCAGGCCCTCGGCGAGGCCGCCGCCTCGGTTTACGGCCTACTCAAGCGTACCGAGGAGGCGGGCTCGCGCGAGATTCTTCTGGTTGCGGCCCAGGAGGAATTCGTCGCCCCGACGCAGCGTTTCCCCGTCGAGCGCGTTTGAACCCCATGCGCCTTCGCCTTGCGACCTTCAACGTCGAGAACCTCGCCTCGCGCCATTCCTATGGGCCCCGCGAGCGGCCCGAGACCGCGCCGGCCCTCTCCCTGTTCGATTTCCCCGAGGCCGAGACCCGCGACAATGTCGAGGCCTCGGTCGCGGTCGCGATTGAGGACGACAAACGCGAGCTCACCGCGCTCGCGCTGGCCGAAGCCCGCGCCGACGTCCTCGCCCTGCAGGAGGTCGACAATCTCAGCGTCCTGCACGCCTTCTTCGCCAATTACGTGCACCGCGTCTGCGACATCCGCTACGGCCATTTCAAGCTCGTGAACGGCAACGACCCGCGCGGCATCGATGTCGCTTTTGCGGCCCGCAAGAGTCTTCTGGAGGATGATAAGAAGGTGCGGTTGACGTCGCACGCCGAGGCGAGCTTCGCGGACCTCGACTGCTACGACGGGGCCTTGAGGGCGCTGAAGATCGAGCCGCACCACAGGGTCTTCAACCGCGACTGCCTCGAAGTTTTCCTGGACCTCGGCGAGGCCGAGCTGACGCTCTATCTCTGCCACTTCAAGGCCGTGACCGCGACCGGCCGCACGGCGGGCCGCGAAGGGACGCTGGCGCTGCGGCAGGCGGAGGCGGAGGCGGTGCGCACCATCATCATGACGCGCTTCGGCGAGGGCTGGCGCGACGCCAACTGGGCCGTTCTCGGCGACCTCAACGACTTTCGCGAGCGCATCCTGCCGGGCTCCGTGCCGGAGCCGGCGCTGCCCTCAAGCTTCGACCGGCTCGTGGAGGACTTCGCCGTGAACCCAGTGGACGTGCTGCCGCCGGAGGAGCGCTGGACGTTCTTCCATCGCCGCGCCGAAGGCGACGGCGCCGAGGTCACCGAGGAGCACGTCCAGCTCGACTACGTCCTGCTCTCGCCGGCGCTGGCGAGGGCAAACCCCTCGCCCAAGGTCGAGATCGTCCGCCGCGGGCTGCCCTACCGCGTGCCCCTCGACCCCGCCGCTCCCGACCGCTCGCTGCCGTATCTTTCGACCCGCGCCGACCGCTACCCTCGCGTCGGCTGGGACCGTCCCAAGGCCAGCGACCACTGCCCCGTGGTGGTCGAGATCGACCTGCCGTTGAGCACCTCTCCCGGACGGAGAGGCCGAAAGGCCGAAAGGCCGGGCGGGTGAGGGGTTACGCTCGCACCGGATAAACCGTAATTCCTCATCCGGACGCCGCCTCCGACGGCGCTCGACCCTCCCCTTCAGGAGAGGTGGAAGGAGCCCCCATGCCCCGCCGCTTCGTCACCCTCGACGTGTTCACGGACCGCGCGCTCGCCGGCAACCCGCTCGCGGTGGTGCTCGGCGCGGAGGGGCTCGATGGCGCCGCCATGCAGGCGGTCGCGCGCGAGTTCAACCTCTCCGAGACCGTGTTCGTGCTGGCGCCGGACGAGGGCCGGCACCGGGCTCGCCTGCGCATCTTCACGCCGGGCCGCGAGCTGCCCTTCGCCGGCCACCCGACCGTCGGCGCGGCGGTGCTGCTCGGGCTCCTCGACCGCAAGGGCGAACCCGGCGCCATCGCCTTCGGGCTCGAGGAGACGGTTGGGGTCGTGCCCTGCGCGGTCGAGGTCGAGGGCGAGGGCGGGGGCCGGGCCCGCTTCCGGGCGCCGCGCCTGCCTGAGGTCTGGGGTGAAGGCCGCGAGCCGGCCGCGACGGCTTCAGCGCTCGGCCTCGACCCGTCCGAGATCGGCTTCGCCGGTCATATGCCCAGCCGCCATTCCGCCGGCGTCCCCTTCGACTTCGTGCCGGTCGCCTCGCTCGACGCCATCAGCCGCGCCCGCCCAAGCGCGGACGCCTTCCAGAAGGTCTTCGGCGGCGATCACCAGTCGGTCTTCGTCTACACGCGCGAGACGACGCACGCCGACCATCACTTCCACGCCCGCATGTTCGCCCCGAGCTTCGGCATCGCCGAGGACCCGGCGACAGGCTCGGCGGTCGCCGCCTTCGCCGGGGTGCTGATGCAGTTCGAGCCCCTCGGCGACGGCGAGCATTCCCTCGTTGTCGAGCAGGGCTACGAGATGGGCCGCCCGAGCGAGATTTCTCTCCAGATCGTCATCCGGAGCGGCGCCCTCGCCTCCATCGAGATCGGCGGCGGGGCCGTGGTGGTGAGCGACGGGACGCTTCGCCTGTGACGCCTTCGGACGTCGCCGTCGCCGATGTCGCGGTGGTGCCGGTCACGGCCGTCGCGGCGCGCCGGCTCGATGAGCCGTGGCCCTGGGCGCAGGAAAACCGGCCGCTGATCGAGGCCCACTGGGCGCGCCTCACGGCCCGGAACCCCGCCCTCTACAACGGCCGCGTGCTCGTGCGCCGCCGCCAGGCGCTCGAGGCGGGGCGCCTTGCCCTGTCCTACGTCGAGACCGACTACGCGAGCTTCATCGCCTTCCGCGACCACGGCTTCCCGGACCCGACCACCGGCAACAGCTTCGCCATGGCGGCGCTCAGGGCGAGCGACGGCGGCTTCATCGTCGGGCGCATGGCCAGCCACACGGCGAACGCCGGCAAGGTCTACTTCCCGGCCGGCACCCCCGAGCCCAACGACGTGCTCGCCGACGGCACCGTCGACCTCGCCGGCTCGGTGCTGCGCGAGCTCGCCGAGGAGACGGGCCTTGAACCTTCCGAGGTCGAGGCGACCGACCGCTGGGTCGCGACCTTCGCGGGCGCCCGCACGGCCCTGATGCGCGAGGTGCTGGCGCGGGAGCCCGCCGAGGCGCTCTGCGGCCGCATCCGCGCCTTTCTGGCCACCGAGGTGCGCCCCGAGCTCGCCGACGTCCACGTCGTGCGCACCGCGGCCGACATCGACGCCGAGGCGATGCCGCCGTTCATGCAGGCGTACCTTAGGTTCGCGCTGGGGTGAGGGCGCCCTCGGATGGGAGCGCCCTTCCCTCCCTCTTGCGGGGAGGGCGGACTCGGCCGAAGGCCGAGCCGGGTGGGGGTCGTCGACAGAGAGCGAGGGCCGGGCGTAAGGCGCGCCGCATCAGCCGTAGGGGCGGCACCGGATAGGACCCGCTTGGCCCCACGACCCCCACCCCGCTCGGGCTTCGCCCGAGTCGGCCCTCCCCGCAAGGGGGAGGGAACGCGTGAGGCCGGCGCACCCTCATCATGACCGCGGGCGGCGCCGATGAGCGCGGCCATCATGATGATCGCGATTCCGGCGCACTCTCATCATGACGGGCGCCCTACTTCCCCATGTGCCGGTCGAAGAAGCGGATGATCTCCTCGAACACCTCGCGGGTCTCCGGCGCGGTGTCGTCGCGCAGATAATGCGCGTGCGACTGGCCCTCGAAGACCTGCAGCGCCGCCTCGATCCCGGCCTGGCGGAGCTTGCGGTGCACCCGCACGGTGTTCGAGAGCAGGAGGTCGCGGGTGCCGCTCGTCAGGATGGTCGGCGGGAAGCCGTCCATCTCGCCGTAGACCGGCGAGAGCAGCGGATCTTTCAGGTCGCGCCCGTTGGCGTAAACCTTGGCCCCGGCGTCGCAGAAGCCATCGCGGGAGACGAGGACGTTGTCGATCATCTCGTTGGTGTAGAAGGTGTCGCCGACTTTGGTCGTGTCCGACATCGGCGTGCCGGGAGCGATGGCGCCGGGCATCGGCAGCCCGTCCTGCTTGGCTTTCAGCACCATCTCGAGGGTGAGCGCGCCGCCGGCCGAGGTGCCGAAGATCGCGACGTTCTTCGGCGGCGTGTCCTTGATCGTCGCCTTGTAGACCGTCATGCCGTCGTCGAGAGCGGCCGGGAAGTAGGCCTCGGGCGGCATGCGGTAGTCGACCGAGACCACCTTGGCGCGCCCGAAGGCCGCCATCAGCATCGCCTCGGGCAGCCCCGCGTCGCCGCCGTTGAGCACGTAGCAGCCGCCGTGCATGTGGATGAGCACGCGGTTGCGGTTCTGCTCCGAGATTTCTTCGGGGGTCACGATGTAGGCCCGGACCCCGTCGATCGTGGTCTTCTCGACCTTCACCTTCAGCCGCTCGGTAAGGCCAGGGAGGTTGCGGATCGTCCCGGCGGCGCCGGCCTCGGAGATCGGCTTCCACTCCTCGCCGGTCTTCGGCAGCACGTCCCAGCCCGGGCGCAAGGGCGCCGCGATCAGCTTCTGCACCTGCGGGCTCACCGTTTCCGGCACCGGCAGCGTGCGGGCCGGCACCTGGAAGCCGCCGTTGCTCGGCGTCTCGGCCAAGACCGGCGCGCAGGCGAGCGCCACGACGAGGCCGAGGGCGAGGGAATGGGCTTTCATGAGTGTCCTCCTCAATGATCGAACGTTGTTCGTCTGGGCCGTGCTCCACGTCCTCATCCTGAGGTGCGAGCGAAGCGAGCCTCGAAGGGCGCACCACGCCGATGCAGCTCAACCGCGATGCGTGCTTCGAGGCTCGCCTTCGGCTCGCACCTCAGCATGAGGGGTTTGGCTTGCCTCCCATACTCAACGGCTCACCGCCCTAGCGCACGGCAAAGGGCGAGTTGTAGGGACGGCCGAAAGGCACGCCGCCGGTCACCGTGTGGATGGGCCGAAGGTGCATCTGGCCGGTGCGGGTGTTGTTGCGGGTGTCGACGAAGGTGACTGGGCCCTGCACGATCTCGAGCACCGACACGTCCCCGGGCGCCCCGACCTGGAGCGTCCCGAGCTTCGGCGCGCGATTGATGACCTTCGCGGGCGCCGCGGTCGCCATGGCGATCACCTGCTCGAGGGTGAAGCCCAGCCCCAGGAACTTGCTCATCACCCAGGTGAGATAAGGCATGCCGGGCGTGTTGCCCGAGAAGACGTGGATGTCGGAAGAAATCGTGTCCGGCGGGCAGCCCTGCTGGATCGCGGCCTCGGCGACCGTGTAGTCGAAGCTGCCGCCGCCGTGGCCGACGTCGAAGATCACCCCGCGCTGCTTCGCGGAAAGGGCCGCCGGCAGGAGGCGCCCGTCCTGCACGATGTTGGTGAACTGGTTCGAGAGGTTCGGCGCCCCCGAGTAGGCGTGGGTCAGGACGTCGCCGGGGCGCAGGAGGTCGAGGATCTGGGACATCAGCTCCCGCGTCTCGACGCCGCCAATGTGGCACATGATCTTCGCGCCCGTGCCGGAGCGCTCGCAGGCCATGATGGCGCGCTTCAACGGCTCCGTGCCGTGCTTCGCGATCACGTTCTCGGACATGCGCACCTTGACCCCGATCGCCATGTCGGCGTTCTCGGCGACGGCCTTGGCGCAGGCGTCCACCTGGGCGAAGTCGATGTTGTAGAGCTCGGCCACCGGGAACGGTGTCAGCCCGACATTGGCGATGTGCACGAAGGCGTAGAGGCGGGTGCGGGTCTGTGCCGCGATGTGGCGCCGGAAGGCCGCGAAGTTGTTGGCGCCGGCGTCGCCTGCCGAGACGCAGGTGGTGGTGCCCTGGTGCGCTACGAGCTCGTCCGCCGGGATGCCGATGGCGGAGCCGTAGGGGTAGACGTGGGTGTGGAGGTCGACGAGCCCGGGCGTCACGAGCTTGCCGGAGGCGTCGAGGACGCGAAGCGCGCGGTCAGCCGGGATGTCGGCCTCGAGCGCCTCGACGACGCCGTAGCGGATGCCGACGTCGCGCCGGGCGCGCAGCGACTGGCTCGGGTCGAGGACCTCGCCGCCCTTGACCAGGAGATCGAACTTGTCGTTCGGCCCCATGGCGGCGAGCGCCGGGCCTGCAGCGCCCACGGCCGCCAGGGAACACGTGCCGAGAAGGAATTCGCGACGGGATGCGGACATGGGGCCACCCTTTCCGGACGATCTTGTGTCCGCCGGCGGCGGCGCGTCAACACGATCGTCCCGGCGGCGGCCTCGCCGGCGATCAGCGATAGCCGTAGCGCGCCTTGGTGGCGGCGATCATCCGCACCGCCTCGGCGTCGCGTCCCGCCGCGCAGGCAGCGGCCGCCGCGTCGATCTCGGCTCCGACCCGGGCGTAGACCGACTTGCCGACGTGGCCGGTCGCGAGATCGTTGTCCATGACGGCGCGGTAGCGCGAGACCTCGCCGGAGCAGCCGCTTCCCGACGGCAGGACGAAGGTCGAGGGCGTCACTCCTAAGACCGGGGTCGCGGGTGCCGGCGGCGGGCCGGCCGTCTGGGTGCAGGCGGCGAGGAGGAAGGCGGCCGCGCCGAGCGCGGCCGGGAGCCGATGCGTCATGTCCGGGCCCAAGCCATGCCCGTCTCGGGGCATTCAGTCGATCGCGAAGACCTTGCCGGATTCGGAGATCGGCGTCGCCCGGATCACGAGGTACTCGTCGATCAGCTCGACGCTGAGATTGAGGCTCTGGCCCTGCCGCCGGCTCGCGACCGTCGCGACCGCGGCCCGGCCCGGCAGGCGGTCGATCAGGCAGTCCCACACGTCGTCGCGGGCGAACACGGCGGTCGAGCGCAGGAGCAGGTTGCCGGTCGCGTGCTCGGCGATCCCGGTGATTCGGCTGGCCTCGTGGTTCTGCGCCACGATCCAGGCGTCGACGATGTTGCCGTCCTCGTCCTTGATCGGCGTCGCGATGAGCGTGCTCGACAGGGAGTGGTCGAAGGCGGCCTTGAAGATCGCCGACTTGTCGGCGAGGGGGTGGCAGAACACCAGGAGCACCACGCGATTGTCCGTGCGCCCGAGCCTGAGCGGCAGGCACAGGCGCCCCCACAGCACGACCTCGTGCATGAAGTCGGCGAAGGACTGGAAGTAGGCCGGCGTGAACTCGTTGCAGCTGCGATCGTAGACTTCGAGCAGGTTGGCCCGGATCCGGGTGCGCAGGGCCGACATGGTCATGCCTTGCATCGAGAAGCCGATGCGCTCCCTGAGAGCCTTGCCGTGATGCAGGTAGACGTAGTCCGGGTCGCTCTTGAGGAAGAGAATCGAGCTGTCCGCGAACTCTTCCGGCTCATGCCAGAAATCGGCGAGCGTCGGGTCGCGATCGTCCTTGATCTGCACCCAGCGCGCCATGAGCGCCTGCACGCCCGGGTGAGAGACCACGCTCGGCACGGTTTCGCCGAACCAGCTCTTCACCTGGTAATCCATGATGTGGTCGAGACGCGTTGCCCAGTCCGCCATTGCGAATCACTTTTCGTTATCGCCCGGACAACACTTGTCAGGGCCCCCGCGTTATGGATACAAGCTCTTACCGTCTTGATAAAGTAGCAGACGTGTGAAGAGGAATTGAGCCGCATGCGTTACGGCTCCGCTTGCGCGACGATCGGGACGCCCGCCACGGCGGCGCCTTCCCGCGCGCTCCTCCTCGACCTCCTTCTCCTTACCCGCCCCTGAGGGCCGGCCGGGCTCGACGCCTGGGCTCTCAGGGGTTCGCCGCCAACGGTTCGAACCTGAGCGCCCCTCTCGAGAACGGCGCTGAGAAGGACAAGATCGATGACCACGAACACCACGCCCCCACCCGCGACGCCCGCGCCCGACAAGGACCGCGTCCTGATCTTCGACACGACGCTGCGCGACGGCGAGCAGTGCCCCGGCGCCACCATGACCCTCGAGGAGAAGATCGAGGTCGCCGAACTCCTCGACGAGATGGGAGTCGACATCATCGAGGCCGGCTTCCCGATCGCCTCGAACGGCGACTTCGAGGCCGTGACCGAGATCGC
>DASVPW010000097.1:0-15539 GCA_036389455.1 Beijerinckiaceae bacterium | reverse complement strand
TCATGTCGGCCGTGTCCTCGGTGAGGACGCCGGGGGTGTTCGTCACGGTGATGCCGCGGGACAGCGCCGCCTGGACGTCGATGTTGTCGACGCCGTTGCCGAAGTTGGCGATGAGCTTGAGGTTCGGCCCGGCCTGCGCCAGCACGGAGGCGTCGATCTCGTCCGTCACCGTCGGCACGAGCACGTCGGTCCCCTTCACCGCGTCCATCAGCTCGGCCTGCGACATCGGCTTGTCGTCAACGTTGAGCCGGGTGTCGAAGAGCTCGCGCATGCGGGTCTCGACCACCCCGGGGAGGCGGCGCGTCACGACGACGAGCGGTCTCTTCTTCATGGGCGCCCCGGTCCTCGGATCGGGCCGGAGGACGCTTCACGCGCCCTTAACCATGCCCCGGCGAAATGGCGACACGCCGCCTCACGGCGGCCTCGGAGCCTCTCTAGCAGAGGCGCAAGAGAAGACAAATCGAAGGCGGTTTTCCAGAGGGTCCAGGACCATGCAGGCGACCCCTCCCTCACCTGCGGCGCGCCGGCGGCTGATCCCGGCCTGCGCGGCGGCTCTCTTCGCGGCAGCTCTCGCGGCGGCCAGCCCGGCCCGGGCGCAGGGCGCCCCGGAGACAACCGTCGGCAAGGCCACGGGCCTGCCGGTCCCCCGCTTCGTCAGCCTCAAGAGCGACCGGGTGAACCTGCGCGAGGGGCCCTCGAAGGACCACCGCACCTCCTGGGTGTTCCAGCGCGCCGGCCTCCCGGTCGAGATCGTCGCCGAGTTCGAGACCTGGCGCCGCATCCGCGACTCGGAGGGCACCGAGGGCTGGGTGCTGCATTCCCTCCTGTCCGGGCGCCGCACGGCGCTGATCACCCCGTGGGTCAAGGGCGAGGCGGCGCCGCTGCCGCTGTACGAGCGCGCCGACGAGCGCGCCGAGGTCGTGGCCCGGCTCCAGCCCGGCGTCATCGCCAACGTCCGCCAGTGCACCGGGACCTGGTGCCGGATCGTGGTCGTCAACCCGAAGGCCGGCGACCTCGCCGGCTACGTGCGCCAGGACCGGCTGTGGGGGGTCTACCCGAACGAGAAGGTGGAATAGACGCGCGGCGCAGATGATCGAGCTGGAGTTGCACGGAGCGGTCCGGGCCGGCACCTAATCCTTTAGATAAAGTTCCCGTTCGGCGGATCGCCTGCGCGTCAAGCCGGCGACTTCTTGACGGACACCATGGATCGTCGCCTTATTCCAGAGCAGGAATGCATCGGCCGCGCCTTGGAAGTCGCCCGCGAGATGGTTTCGGAGCACGGACGAGGTCCGAAAGTTGGCCGAACCAATATTGAAGCACAATGAGACCATCGCGCTGAACTGATTGTCCGTCGTCTCGGCGTCACTCGTGGCGTTCTCCACCGCAGTTTGCGCGGTGCTGAGATCGTCTTCAAGCGCCTGCTCGGCCTCTGCTTTCGTCATCACCATGCCGGGATGGACTCCACGTGTGTGGCCATACCCGATCGTCCATATGCCGGCCACGTCCTGATATGCGTCGAGCCGCAGGCCCTCGAAGTGCTCGATAAGATCCAGACCGGCCCTATTGATCGCCCGCATGCCATCCTCCCGCTGGTACACTGCATGATAGCATGCGGGATAGCATGCGGGCTTGCCAAGCGACAGTCAGCCTCAATCCAAGCTCCTGGGAACCGTCCCGGCATTCGGCTCTTATTAAAGGCCTGGATGGGCGGCAGCCTTGGATTGGAAGGCGCTCGATGCGCATGCCTTTGTACATAGCCGCATTGGTGGCCATTGGTGCTCAAGCCGCGAATGCCGCGACTTGCCGCGCGACCATCGGCGAACGGCGAGCACGAGAATTGGTTCAGCAGTGCAGGATGGTCTCTCCGGCGACACGTCCACCGTGTCACTCCGACAATCCATGTGATGTGATCGTCGATGAAATACGGCGCGGCTGCGTGATAGCCGCGATCGGCGCGCCGGGGTTCTGCTCGAGATTCACAAACAATTAGCGTGCGGCTGCGCGGCTCCGGCTCATACTCCTCAGCCCTTCCTTCTGAGCCGCACGATCACCTCGACGCCGGCGATCTCGAGGCCCTCCGGCGGCTCGGGCAGCTCGCCGACCGCGATCGCCTCGCCGGGCACGTCGACGAGGGCGTCCTCGCCCTCGATGAAGAAGTGGTGGTGCTCGCTCGGGTTGGTGTCGAAGTAGGCCTTGGAGCCGTCGACCGCGAGCTGGCGCAGGAGGCCCGCGTCGGTGAACTGGTGCAGGGTGTTGTAGACGGTCGCGAGCGAGACCGGGATGCGGGAGCGCATCGCCTCGTCGAACAGCGCCTCGGCCGTGATGTGCCGGTCGCCCTTGCCGAACAGGAGCCAGCCGAGCGAGACGCGCTGGCGCGTCGGGCGCAAGCCCACCCGGCGCAGCTTGTCGCGCAGGTCCGACAGGGGGCAGCCGCGCCGCGGCGGCATTGCTAGCGCCGCAAGCGGGGTCGCGCTGATCGGATCGATCGGGGTCTGGTCGGTCATGGAGGCTCGGAACGCGTGGCTCACGCCGGTCGTTGCCGCATGTATAGGGAGACGCCGGAGGGCCCGCAACCCAGTAGGATTGCGGAGGATCGCCGCAACCCGCGAAAGGGACGAGGCCCGGCCGCCTTTGATGGGCGAAACCCTTGTGCTACGAACCGCCAACCGGGCGGCCGGCCCGTTTTTGAAACGATCCAGGACACGAAAGGCACCCGCGCGGCATGGCCCGGCAGTCAAGCTTCACCTACGAGGAACTCCTGGCCTGCGGACGCGGCGAGCTGTTCGGCGCCGGCAACGCGCAGCTGCCGCTGCCGCCGATGCTGATGTTCGACCGCATCGTCTCGATCGCCGAGGACGGCGGCGCCCACGGCAAGGGCCACGTCCACGCCGAGCTCGACGTGCGCCCGGACCTCTGGTTCTTCCCCTGCCACTTCAAGGGCGACCCGGTGATGCCCGGCTGCCTCGGGGTCGACGCCCTGTGGCAGATGGTCGGCTTCTTCCTCGGCTGGCTCGGCTCGCCCGGGCGCGGGCGGGCGCTCGGGGTCGGCGAGGTCAAGTTCACGGACCAGGTCCTGCCCACGGTGAAGAGGGTGCTCTACGGCGTCGACCTCAAGCGGGTGTTCCGCTCGAAGCTCCACCTCGGCATCGCCGACGGCTGGCTCGAGGCCGACGGGCGCCGGATCTACGAGGCGAAGGATCTGCGCGTCGGCCTGTTCAAGGCCGAGGACACCCCTGTCGGAGGGTAGGGCCACGGTTCCGCCGAACAGTTGAGTATCCTGGCCGCGGCGCTTAGGTGAAGGTCCGGCCCGCGAAAGGCCGGTTTGGAGCGGTTTTCCATGAGGCGCGTCGTCGTCACCGGGATGGGCATCGTCTCGTCCATCGGCAACAGCACGCAGGAAGTCCTGGCCTCCTTGCGGGAGGCGAAGAGCGGCGTCGTCAAGGCGCCGGACTACGAGAAGCTCGGCTTCCGCTGCCAGGTCCACGGCGCCCCGACCCTCGACCCGGCCGAGGTCGTCGACCGCCGCGCCATGCGCTTCCACGGCGGCGGCACCGCCTGGAACCACGTCGCCATGGACCAGGCGATCCGCGACGCCGGCCTCACCGAGGGCGAGGTCTCGAACGAGCGCACGGGCATCATCATGGGCTCAGGGGGGCCCTCGACCAAGGTGATCGTCGAATCGGCCGACATCGCGCGCCAAAAGGGCCCGAAGCGCGTCGGGCCCTTCGCGGTCCCGAAGGCGATGTCCTCGACGGCGTCGGCGACGCTCGCGACCTGGTTCAAGATCAAGGGCGTGAACTACTCGATCTCGTCCGCCTGCGCGACCTCGAACCACTGCATCGGCAACGCCTTCGAGATCATCCGCGGCGGGCGCCAGGACGTGATCTTCGCCGGCGGCTCGGAGGAGCTCGACTGGACCCTCTCGGTGCTGTTCGACGCCATGGGGGCGATGTCGACGAAGTACAACGACCGCCCCGAGACGGCGTCGCGCGCCTACGACGTGAACCGCGACGGCTTCGTCATCGCGGGCGGCGCCGGCGTCGTGGTGCTGGAGGAGCTCGAGCACGCCAAGGCGCGGGGCGCCCGCATCTTCGGCGAGGTCGCGGGCTACGGCGCGACCTCGGACGGCCACGACATGGTCGCCCCCTCGGGCGAGGGCGCCGTGCGCTGCATGCGCCAGGCTTTGGAGACCGTGAAGGGCAGGATCGACTACATCAACCCGCACGCCACCTCGACGCCGGTCGGCGACGAGAAGGAGATCGAGGCAATCCGCGAGGTCTTCGGGGCGGGCGACAAGTGCCCGCCGATCGCCGCGACGAAGTCGCTCACCGGCCACTCGCTCGGGGCGACCGGGGTCCAGGAGGCGATCTACTCCCTTCTCATGATGAACAACGGCTTCATCTGCGAGAGCGCCAACATCGAGGAGCTCGACCCGGCCTTCGCCGACATGCCGATCGTGCGCGAGCGGGTCGACAACGCCCGCCTCGGTCACGTACTGTCGAACTCCTTCGGCTTCGGCGGCACCAACGCCACCATCGTGCTGAAACACCTCGACGCATGACGTACTCTCTTCTTGTTCAAGGCGCGTCAGCTGCTTTGTTCGGCCTGTCTGCCGTTTGGTGGGCTAGATCGGCTCTCGTCATGCTGCCGTCGCCGCCCGTGGCAGGTAGCACGATTCAGGCTAGCTATTTCCAGAGCGTATCGGCAGCGATCCTCGAACAAGCTCGTCTGAACAAAGTTGCAGCTTGGTTCGCGGGCGGCGGTGCCATCGTTCAAGCATTTCACCTGTTTGCACAGGTGATAAAGCTGTATCCAGTGTAGGAGTTCAATCAACGACGTTCGAATGCCTTTCTGTACGGTAATGCCTGAGCCATCAGGCCAAAAGCAATGACCGTGGACGTCGGCCTGTCACAAGATCATGGCGGCGCCGTGCGATCCATCAGATTGAGAGATTCGGCTGAGGGTGCCGATCATGGATATGCGCAGGGATGAAAAATTCATGGGGCTGCAGGACCGGCCGGACGAGGATGAGCGGCGCTCCGGGCCGGCGCGCTCCGCCCCCGAGGCCGAGGACATGGCCGTGAGCGGCCTGATGCAGGGCCGGCGCGGCCTCGTCATGGGAGTCGCGAACGACCACTCGATCGCCTGGGGCATCGCCAAGACGCTCAGCCAGCACGGCGCCGAGCTTGCCTTCACCTACCAGGGCGAGGCGCTCGGCAAGCGCGTCGCGCCGCTCGCCAGATCGCTCGGCTCCGACCTCGTGCTGCCTTGCGACGTCGAGGACTTAGCGAGCGTCGACGCCGCCTTTTCGGCCCTCGACCGCGAATGGGGCGCCCTCGACTTCGTCGTCCACGCCGTCGCCTTCTCGGACAAGAACGAGCTGAAAGGGCGCTACGCCGACACGACGCGGGAGAACTTCTCGCGCACCATGCTGATCTCGTGCTTCTCCTTCACCGAGGTCGCGAAGCGCGCAGCCAGCCGCATGCGCGACGGCGGCGCCATGGTGACGCTGACCTTCGGCGGCTCGACCCGGGTGATGCCGAACTACAACGTCATGGGGGTCGCGAAGGCGGCGCTCGAGGCCTCGGTGCGCTACCTCGCCGCCGACTTCGGGCCGGACGGCATCCGGGTCAACGCGATCTCGGCCGGCCCGGTGCGGACGCTCGCCGGCGCCGGCATCGCCGACGCCCGCCTGATGTTCGCCTACCAGAAGGCGAACGCCCCCCTGCGCCGCTCGGTTGGAATCGAGGACATCGGCGGCTCGGCGCTCTATCTCCTGTCCGACCTCTCGCGCGGGGTCACGGGCGAGACCCACTACGTCGACTGCGGCTACAACATCGTCTCCATGCCCCGCCCGCAGGTGCTCAAGGCCCAGGACGAGGCCGGGGTCACGGGGAAATAAGCTTGGCGGGAAGGCGCACGCTCCTCCTCCCCACGCCCCATCGCAAAGTGTCACAAAACGGCCAAGTTCGGGGGGCGATGTCCCCGGCCGCGAAAGCTTGTGACGCGGTTTGCGGTTCGTTAAGAGTGGGCGCTTGCGCCGGTCCGCGGGCCGGGCGGACATTCCTTTTCATGCGCAGCGATCTGGTGCTTGCCGGCGGCCGTTGAGGCGCCGGCGCAACGCGAAAGGGAACAGATTTGCTTCGCGAGCCGCCGTCCCACGATTTCGGCCTCGGCCTCTGGCGCGGCGCCGACATCGACATCGATGCAGGCTCCGGGGACGTGGTCGTCATCCCGGACGCGGCGTTCCTGTTCAACGCGGATTTCAAGAAGGCCGGGCGCGACCTCCTGATCGTCGGCGACGACGGGCGCAAGGTCGTCGTCCACGACTATTTTGCGGGCGACAAGCGTCCGGCCCTCGCCTCGCGCGAGGGCGCCACCATCGCGGGCTACGTGGTCGACGCCATCGTCAAGCAGACGAGCCCGGCCGAGGTCGCACAGAGCGGCCAGCCGGCGGGCGCCGGCACTCCGATCGGGCGGGTCGAGAAGGTCGCCGGGAACGCGGTGGTGATCCGCAACGGCGTGCCCGTGAACCTCAACGTCGGCGACCTCGTCTACAAGGGCGACGTCGTCCAGACCGGCTCGGGCTCGAGCCTCGGCATCGGCTTCGTCGACGGCAGCGCGTTCAACCTCGCGGCGAATGCCCGCATGGTCCTGAACGAGATGGTCTACGACCCGAACGGGACCGGCAACTCGGCGCTCATCAACCTCGTCCAGGGCTCGATCAGCTTCCTCGCCGGCCAGGTCGCGAGGACCGGCGACATGAAGGTCGAGACCCCGGTCGCCACCATGGGCATCCGCGGCACGCTCGTCCTCACCGAGGTCACGGCGAACAACGGGCCGACCAAGATCTGGTCCGTCTTCGACCCGACCACGGGCCGCGTCGGCGAGGTCGTGGCCCTCGACAAGCGCGACAACACGATCGTCCTCGCCCGCACCAACACGGCGGACAACGCCCTCCTCTTCACGCCCGGGACGGGCTTCCAGGTCACGGTCACGCAGGTCCCGGTGACGGCGGCCGACATGCAGGCCGCGCAGGCCGTGGTCCAGCAGGTCGTCGCGATCCAGGCCGCGTTCAACGCGCAGCCGGACCTCGGCCAGCCGCCGGGTCCTCCGGGACCGCCCGGACCGGGCGACCCCGGCAGCCCCGGCAGCCCGGGCGGCAGCGGCGGCGGAGGGGGCGGCTCGGGCGGCACGCCCGACCCCCTCCCGAACCTCGCCGGCGGGACCGGCGGCGGGACGACGACGACCGGGTCCACGACCGGCTCGGGCGGCACGCCCTTCACGATCCCATCGAGCCTCAACCCGACGCCGATCGTCGTCAGCGGCGGGGGCGGAGGCGGCGGAGGCGGCGGCGGAGCCGCGGACGGCTCGGGCGGCGAGAACGCGCCGCCGGTGCTCAGCCCCGACACGGCGCCGTCGCACACGTCGACGGGCGGCGGCGGCACGGGACCGGCGCAGACCGGCGGCGAGCTTCAGTTCACGGATCCCGACCCCGCCGACACCCACCAGGCGGCCGTGAGCGCGGGCTCGGCGCAGTGGACGAAGGCCGACAACTCGCCCGTCGGGAGCGCGATCCCGGCCGCGACGCTCGCCGCCCTCGGCACGGCCCTCACCGTCACGGTCGCCGAGGACGCCGACGGCGCCGGCACGATTCAGTGGAGCTTCGCGCTCGCCCGGGAGGCGACGCGGTTCCTCGCGGCGGGCGAGCGCCTCGTCGTCACCTACGAGATCACGGTCCAGGACGCGGCCGGCGGGAGCTCGACCCAGCCGGTCACGATCGTCCTCGTCGGCGACAACGACGCGCCGGTCTTCTCGGCCGCGGGGCAGGTCACCGGCTCGACCGAGGACGCGGACACGCTCACCATCGTCGGCCAGTCCCTGTTCGAGGACGCCGACCTCAGCGACATCCACGCGGTCTCGGCCGCGCCGAACCCGGCGACGCCCGGCAACCTCGGGACCCTCGTCGCCGGCGTCCTGCACGATTCGACCGGGGCCGGCACGGGCGGGGTCGTGGGCTGGGCCTACAAGGCGGACGAGGACGCCGTGAAGGCGCTCGCGGCCGGCGAGGTCAGGACCGACGGCTTCGTCCTGACTCTCACGGACGGTGAGGGCGCGACGACGACCCAGTTCGTCAACCTGACCCTCGTCGGCGAGAACGACGCGCCGGGCGTCTCCGGCCCGGTCGCCGGCGCGGCGACGGAGGACGGCGGCCCGGTCGTCCTCGACGCCCTCGCCAACGCGACGGACGTCGACCACGGCGCCGCGCTGACCGTCGTCGGCGTGCCGGCGGCGCTGCCGGCGGGCGTGACCTTCGACGCCGCGGCGCACGCCTTCACCTTGAATCCGGCCGATCCGGCCTACCAGCACCTCGCGGCCGGCGAGACCACGACGGTGACGGTCGACTACGGCGTCTCGGACGGCTTCGTCACGACGCCCGCCTCGGCCGTCTGGACGGTCACGGGAGTCAACGACGCGCCGGCGTTTGCCGGCGACGGCGCGGTCGAGGTGCGGGAGGGCGGCACCGTCACGGTGACCACGGCCGACCTTTCGGCGACGGACCCGGACAACACCGACGCGCAGCTCGTCTACACGCTGACGGGGACGGTGCACGGCACGGTGCTGCTGAGGTTGTTCAGCACGACGGTGTCGCTCGGGGTCGGGTCGACCTTCACCCAGGAGGCCCTCGCCGCGAACCTCGTCTCGTTCCAGCACGACGGCGGCGAGGCGGACGGCTCGTTCACGGTCTCGCTGACCGACGGCATCGCGCCGGCGCAGACGCGCACGGTCGCGGTCACGGTCAACCCGCACGTGAACGACGCGCCGGTGCTCGGCGGCGACGGCGCGATCACGGTCCCGGAGGGCGGCACCGCCGCCGTGACCACGGCCGACCTCACCGCCACCGACCCCGACACCGCCAACGCCCAGCTCGTCTACACGGTGACGGGCCTGTCGCACGGCACGCTCGTGGTGAACGGCGTCGCGGCGCCGGTCGGGCAGACCTTCACGCAAGGAGACCTCGCCGCGAACCGCGTGCAGTTCCACCACGACGGCGGCGAGGCGGACGCCAGCTTCACGGTCTCGCTGACGGACGGCGTCGCGCCGGCGCAGACCCGCACCGTCGTCGCCACCGTCAGCCCGCACGTGAACGACGCGCCGGCGTTCGCCGGCGACGGCGCGGTCGCGGTCCTGGAGGGCGGCGCCGCCACGGTGACGACCGCGGACCTTTCCGCCTCCGACCCGGACACGCCCGACTCCGTCCTCACCTACACGCTCACCGGCGCCTCGCACGCGACCGTGCTGCGGAACGGCCTGAACCTGCTCGTCGGCGACACCTTCTCCCAGGAGGACATCGCGGCCGGCCGGATCAGCGTCCAGCACGACGGCGGCGAGGCGGACGGCAGCTTCGCGGTCTCGCTGACGGACGGCGCCGCGGCTCCGCAGACGCGGGTGGTCGCTGTCGCCGTCACCACGCACGTGAACGACGCGCCGACCCTTTCCGGCGACGGCGCGGTCGAGGTGCGGGAGGGCGGCACCGTCACGGTGACCACGGCCGACCTTTCGGCGACGGACCCGGACAACACCGACGCGCAGCTCGTCTACACGTTGACCGGGACGGTGCACGGCACGGTGCTGCTGAGGTTGTTCAGCACGACGGTGTCGCTCGGGGTCGGGTCGACCTTCACCCAGGAGGCCCTCGCCGCGAACCTCGTCTCGTTCCAGCACGACGGCGGCGAGGCGGACGGCAGCTTCACGGTCTCGCTGACCGACGGCACCGCGCCGGCGCAGACGCGCACGGTCGTCGCCACGGTCAACCCGCACGTGAACGATCCGCCGGTGCTCGCGGGCGACGGCGTGGTCGTGGTCCAGGAAGGCGGCAGCGCCGTCGTGCAGACGACGGACCTCGCCGCCTCCGATCCGGACACGCCCGACTCCGTCCTCACCTACACGCTCACCGGCGCCTCGCACGTCACCGTGCTGCGGAGCGGCCTCAACCTGCTCGTCGGCGACACCTTCTTGCAGGAGGACATCGCGGCCGGCCGGATCACGGTCGAGCACGACGGCGGCGAGGCGGACGGCAGCTTCACGGTCTCGCTGACCGACGGCACCGCGCCGGCGCAGACCCGCACCGTGACGGCGACCGTCAATCCGCACGTGAACGACGCGCCGGTCTTCCACGGTCTCGACGGGACGCCGGCGACGAACGAAGGCGTCCCGGTCCGGCTCGACCCGAGCGTCACGATCTCGGATGCCGAGCTCGACCTGCGCAACGGCGGCGCCGGGAACTACGCGGGCGCGAGCCTCGTCATCGCCCGCCACAACGATCCGGGCATGCACCAGCACGACACGTTCGGCTTCGACACCGCCGGCGCGCTGTTCACGGTCGTCGGCAACGAGCTGCGCGCCGGCGGGCTCACCTTCGCGACCTTCACGGCCCCGACCGGCCCGGTCGCGGGCACCG
Source organism: Beijerinckiaceae bacterium (assembly GCA_036389455.1). Lineage (GTDB taxonomy): Bacteria > Pseudomonadota > Alphaproteobacteria > Rhizobiales > Beijerinckiaceae > JAJKJG01. The sequence goes on along the minus strand of DASVPW010000097.1, from coordinate 5,077 downwards.
GCATCCTGACGATCGCCTTCACGGGCGCGCAGACGGCCGCCACGACCGCGCTCGTGAACGACGTCGTCCAGCGCATCCTCTACGCCAACACCAACGACAACCCGCCGGCGAACCCGCGGCTCGACTATCTCTTCGACGACGGCGGCGGCCAGGGCCTGGGCGGCCACCAGACCGCGCAGGGCCATGTCTTCGTCACGATCACGCCGGTGAACGACGCGCCGGTCAACACGGTCCCGGGGGCGCAGAGCGTCGCCGAGGACACGGGCCTCGTCTTCTCGGCCGCGAACGGCAACGCCGTCACGGTCGCGGATCCCGACATCGGCGCAGGCGGCGCGACCGTCACCTTGTCGGTCCTGCATGGCACCCTGACGCTCGGCTCGGTCGCGGGCCTGACAGCGCTCTCGGGCGACGGCACCGGGACCGTGACGCTCACGGGCACGCTCGGCGACATCAACGCGGCGCTCAGCGGCCTGACCTATCAGGGCAACCCGAACTTCAACGGCGCGGACACGCTCAAGGTCGAGACGAGCGACAACGGCAACAGCGGCACGGGCGGGACGCTGACCGACACCGACACGGTCGCGATCACCGTCACGGCCGTCAACGACGCGCCGGGAATCGGCTTCACGCCAGTCATCAACCTGATCCAGAACGGCAGCTTCGAGAGCCCGGCCCTTCCGTCTGGCGGCTTCATCTTCGGCGCGACCGGCACCACCATCACCAACTGGTTTGTCAGCCAGGGGGACGTGGACCTCATCACGTCGTGGCAGTCCGCTGAGGGGAATCAGAGCCTCGAGCTCAACGGTTTCCAGCGCGGCGCCATCCAGCAGTCGTTCGCGACGACCGTCGGCCAGTCCTACACCGTCCGCTTCTCGCTCGCGGGGAATCCGGATCCCGGCAACGCGAACGATTTCGTCCATGACCTGCGGGTCTCGGCAACCGGGGCGTCGCCCCAAACCTACGTGTTCGACAGCACCAGCCATACCGCGTCCAGCATGGGCTGGACGAACGAGTTCTTCACCTTCGTGGCGACCGCCACGACGACCACGGTCACCTTCGAGAGCCTCGATACGGGCAACTCCGGCCCGGCGCTCGACGGCGTCTCGGTCGTCCTCGCCTTCGCCATCCCAGTGACCGAGGACACGGCGACGCGGCTGTCCGGCATCACGATCTCGGAGGACGACTCCGGCACGGCCGACATCACCGTGACCTACGCGATCCCGGCCGGCAGCGGCACCCTCTCGGCGAGCGCCGGCGGCGGCGTCGAGGTCGACGGCAGCGGCACCCGCACCCTGACGCTCACCGGCACCATCGCCGAGATCCAGGCCTACCTCAACGACCTCTCCCTCGGCGTCACCTACACGCCGGCCCAGGACCGCGACACCGACACGACGCTCACCGTCACGGTGAACGACAACGGCGCGACCGGCGCCGGCGGGCCGCAGATCGTGTCGCGGGACTTCACCCTCGACCTCGTCCCGGCGGACGAAGCTCCGACGAACAACGCGCCGACGATTACCGCCTCGGCGCCGCCCACCCTCCTCTTCGGCGAGATCGCCGACGGCATCGAGGAGAGCGCCGCCACGGACGCCTTCGTCGGCTTCGGCGACGTGTACTGGCTCTCGACCGGGCACAACTCGACAAGCGTCGGATACCAGGACGAATACGGCGACTTCACCCTGATCCACAGCGTGTCAGGGACGCTCGGCTTCAACTTCAAGGCCGGCCACCTCTATGCCCTCGGCGGCTTCTCGACCACCTCCGCCCTCGGCGACGTGCTGTTCGTGGCGGGCGACAGCTTCCTCTACGACAACGCCACCGACGATGCCTCGCCGAGCCGCAAGGCGATGTTCGCCGTCTACCCGACGAACGGCAGCGGGACCGGTGGCCCGGCCTATACCCCCCCTGGCGAGACGTTCCCGTCCATCCCTCCGGCCTTCACCTACAACACCCGCGAGTTCTTCGCGGCCGACGGCGACGAGGGCTTCCGCGGGATCGCGACGGACGCGGCGTCGGGCCACGTCTACGCCGTCGGCTTCGGCGATGCCGGGTCCGGGTCGAGCCTCCTCGTCGCCGAGTACGACACGACGGGCCAGCTCTTGCACTGGGCGGTCGACCCGCGCATCGTCGCCGACGACGGGCTCCCGGTCGGCGACTATTCCGGGAGCGAGCAGAGCTCCGTCGCGAACGACGCCGGCTGGTTCGACGGCCACCTCTGGGTGTTCGGCGCCTACGACAGCGGCTCCGGCTACCGGCCGAGCGTGTGGGAGTACGACGCCGACCTCAACATTCAGCAGCAGTTGCTGCCGCCGGACGGCGGGGAGTTCCTCGGTGCGACCGTCGCCGGCGGCTTCCTCTACGCGGTCGGCGACACGACGGACGCCTCCGACGGCCAGGACGCCCTCATCGTCAAGTACGACGCCGCCGGCGTGCCCGTGTGGACGACGACCTTCGACGGCGACGGCACCGACTCGAACTCCGGCGGCGACGCCTTCGACGACATCGTGGCGACCGAGGACGGGCGTCTCTTCGCGGTCGGCTACACGACGAACGCACTCGGCCGGTTCGGCGTCACGCTGGAGATCGATCCCGCGACCGGCGATGTGCTGACGCGGACGAATTCCGGCGTCGGATACGACCGGAATACCGCCGTCGCGACCGACGGCACGAACCTCTACGTCACCGAGACGGAGGAGCCGGACGGGCCGAGCGGCGGCCTCTTCCTGACCTACGCCATCGACCCCACGGTGGTCGAGGACGGCGTCGCGGCCAACGGCGACTTCCGCGGCCTCTACTTCGTGACCGTCCAGCTCACGATCGGCGACTCCGACGGCGACCCTGTCCGCTACGTCACGGACGGCTGGACCCCGGTCGAGCCCGACGGCGAGGGCCCGTGGACGAGCCTGTTCAACGCCAACGGCCACCACTACGCCGTCATCTACAACAACGGCTTGACCTGGGACGAGGCCGAGGCCGGGGCCGAGGGCCTCGGCGGCTACCTCGCCACCATCACGGACGCGGACGAGAACACGTTCATCAAGAACCTCCTCGACGGCGGCTCCTTCTACATCGGCGGGAGCGATCCCGACCTGAATGGGAGCTGGCACTGGGCCACGGGTCCCGAGGCCGGCGAGGAATTCTGGGACCACGGCCCGGTGGGCGACGCCTACGCGAACTGGGACTTGGACGCCGGCGAGCCCACGGGCGACTTCGAGCCCTTTGCCCTCATCCGCGGCGACGGCTTCTGGAACGACGGCGACGGCGACCCGGAGAGCGATGGGGTCGACGGCTACGTGATCGAGTTCTCGCGCTTCAGCCTGGAGGGCATCTACGGCCGCCTCGAGCTCGACACCGCGACGGGTGAGGCGACCTACGTCCTCGACGACTTCGACCCCGACACGCAGGCCCTCCGGGAGGGCGACATCGTCACGGACCATTTCGAGATCGTCGTGGCCGACAGCCACGGCGCCCAGACGACGCTCCCCCTCGACTTCACGGTGATCGGCAGCAACGACCCGGCCGACGCCCAGGAGCTGAAGGTCGTGCGCTTCGCGGACGACCTCACGGCGCCGTTCGCCCTCGACCTCGCGGCGCCGGTCGACCCGGACGACGGACCCGGCACCCTCCACGTCTTCATCGACGAGCTCCCGACCCACGGCACGATCAGGCTCGCCAGCGGTGCCCCCCTCTCTCCGGGCCAGGAGATCACGGTCGCCGAGCTGACCGGCCTCCTCTTCGACCCCGCCGACGACGCCACAGGTGGCGCCTACGCGGCGAAGGAGATGTTCTTCCGCTACACGGTCTGGGACGGCCACGGCGCGAACTTCCTAGGCGATCAGGCGACCGTCGTCCTGGAGCAGATCTCGACCACGACGCCGGCGGCGCAGGGCACGCTGCCCTTCAGCGAATCCTCTTCTACTTCCATGTCGTCCGCCTACCACCCGATCGCGGACGAGTTCGCCGGCTTCGACACCGGCGGCCTTTCGCTCTCCGGCACCGGGTACGCCTATGGCTCTTTCTTCGGCGGCGACGGCACGTTCATGGCGACGGACGGCGCCGAGTTCGCGGTCAGCAGCCTGATGGTCGCGGGCTTCAACGGTGCGACGGCGATCAGGGTCACGGCCTACGACTTCGACGACCTCGTCTGGCAGGGCGACTACGACGTGACCTCGGGCGGCCCCTTCGTCCTCGTCGAGCCGGACGCCGACGGCGCGAGCACGGGGCCGATCACCCAGTTGCGGATCAGGCCGCTGGCCGGCGGCTTTTCCTACGGCCAGCTCAAGGTCGACGACGTGTCGTTCTCGACCGTGTCGAGCTACGTCGGCGCCTACAGCGACGACCTGCTGACCGGCGGGGCGCTCGCCGACCGCCTCCACGGCCTCAACGGCGACGACACCATGACGGGCGGCGCCGGCGACGACCTCCTCGCCGGCGGCTACGGCCAGGACGTCATGGATGGCGGCGCGGGCGCCGACACCTACCGGTTCGCCTGGATCGACGAGAGCGGCCCCACGGCCGAGACGGCGGACCTCATCCTCGGCTTCACCTCCGGCCAGGACAAGATCGACCTCTCCGCCATCGACGCCGACGTGACGACGACCTTCAACGACGACTTCGAGTGGGGCGACCAAAATCCTAACGCCGTCGCCAACAGCGTCACCTGGTTCCAGGACGCCGCACACAACCGCACCGTCATCCAGATGGACAACAACGGCGACGCGATCGCCGACATGATGATCGTCATCGCCGGCCTCAAGACCCTCCAGCACGACGACTTCTACGGCCTGAACGGCCTCTGAGCCGCCCGCCTCTCCCGGAGGGAGAGGTCGAGTCGCGCGGCAGCGCGACCGGGCGAGGGGTTCCACCTCGGGGGCGGAGCCGGCACCGACGGCACCTTCCGCGGAGAGGGCGGGCCCTCACCCCTGCCCCTCTCCCGTTCGGGCTAGCAGATTCACACATCCCTCGAACCGCCGCAGCTCTTCCCTCCCCCCTTGCGGGGAGGGCCGAGTCGGCGCAGCCGACCGGGGTGGGGCGGCAACGCCAACCTTCCCCGCGTCGGCGCCGCCGCCCCACCCGG
>DASVPW010000096.1:0-15471 GCA_036389455.1 Beijerinckiaceae bacterium | reverse complement strand
TAGTCCTGCGAGTAGCGGTCGACGGCCTTCCAGGACATGTCGGCGCTCGCCGCCTCGACGGCGTTGGCGATGATCGCCCGCATCTTCTCCGGCAGCGCGTCGTACTTCGTCTTGTTGAACATGATCTCGAACTGCTCGGCGTTCTGGTGGTAGCTCTGCAGCATGCAGACCTTCGAGACGTCGGCGAAGCCGAGCGCCCGGTCCGACGAGGTGTTGTTGAACTCGGCCGCGTCGAGGAGGCCGCGGTCCATGGCCGAGACGATCTCGCCGCCCGGCAGCGCGTTCACCGCGGCGCCCATGGCCGAGAACACGTCGATCGAGATGCCGACGGTGCGGAACTTGAGGCCCTTGAAGTCGTCGACCTTGGTGATCGGCCGCTTGTACCAGCCGAGCGGCTGCGTCGGCATCGGCCCGTAGGGGAACGAGACCACGTTGGCGCCGACGGAATCGTAGAGCTTGGCGAGAAGCTCCTTGCCGCCGCCGTACTTGTGCCAGGCGAGCAGCATGTTGGCGTCCATGGCGAAGCCCGGGCCGGAGCCCCACAAGGCGAGCGCCGTCTGCTTGCCGTAGTGGTAGACGAGCACGCCGTGGCCGCCGTCCAGCGTCCCCTTCGAGACGGCGTCGAGGAGGCCGAAGGCCGGCACCACGGCGCCCGCCGGCAGCACCTCGATCTTGAGGTCGCCGCCGGTCATGTCGTTGACCTTCTTGGCGTAGTCCTGCGCGTACTCGTGGAAGATGTCCTTCGAGGGCCAGGTGCTCTGCCAGCGCATGCTGATCGGCCCCTGGGCCTTGACGACGCTCGGCGCAGCGACGGTCGCCGCGGCCGCAACGGCCGCCCCGCTCAGGAACTTGCGGCGCGAGGCTGTCTCCCCGGCCGGGGTCTTGGATTTGGTCATATGGCTTCCTCCCGAAAGCGCGGGCTTTTTGGCAATCCGCGTCAGCGAGTCGTACTCAACGACGCCGGGGGAGGGAAGCACAAGGGGGTGGCGTTCAAAATTCCGTATATTTTGGACTTTTGTCCAATACGGTTACGCTCGGCGGGCGGCCTCCCGCCATGCTCCTGCCACGAGGCCGGTTGATTGCCTCGCCCCTTCCTCTATTGATCCCCGACCGCCTCGTCCGCCAGGGACGACGCGCGGAGGCCCGACCCCATGCACGGACTGAAGCTGGCGCTGCTGCAAATCTGGCGGCTGGCCTATCCCTATTTCACTGCCCGCGGGGAGACCGTGGTCGAGGTCGGGCCGTCCCGCTTCGGCCTCCGCTTCCGGGCCCAGGAGCGCTGGGTCGCGCTCGGGCTCCTCGTGACGGTGATCGCGATCGAGTTCTGCCAGGTCGCCATCAACGTGCGTCTGTCCTACTTCAACCGCGACTGGTTCAACTCGATCCAGAACAAGGACGCGGCGGCGTTCTGGCGCCTCCTGTTCACGGTGTTCTGCTTCTGGGCCGCGATCTACGTCGCGAGCGCGATCTACCAGTACGCGCTGCAATCGTACCTGCGCATCCGCTGGCGGCGCTGGATGACGAACCGCTACGTCGGGGCTTGGCTCGGGGAGAACACCCACTACGCCATGCAGCTTAGCGGTGCGGGCACCGACAACCCGGACCAGCGCATCCAGGAGGACATCGACCAGTTCATCGCCCGCACGCAGACACTCGCGCTCGGGATCATCTCGGCGGCCTCGAACCTCGTCTCGTTCTCGATCATCCTATGGACGCTGTCCCGCGACTTCACGATCCCGGGCACCACGATCGCGGTGCCGGGCTTCCTCGTCTGGGGCGCGCTCCTCTACGCCGTCGTCGGCACCACCGTGACCCACTGGATCGGCAAGCCGCTGATCCGCCTCAACTTCGAGCAGCAGCGCTACGAGGCGGACTTCCGCTTCTCGCTGGCCCGCCTGCGCGAGTACGGCGAGCAGATCGCGCTCCTCGAAGGCGAGGCGGCCGAGCGCGACCGCCTCGGCCAGCGCTTCGGCAAAGTCATCGGCAACTTCCTCGCCATCGTCAGCCGCACGAAGCGGCTCACCGCCTTCACGGCGACCTACTTCCAGATCAACGCCGTCGTCCCTTACGTCCTGATCGCGCCCTACTACTTCGCCGGAAAGATCCCGCTCGGCGGCATGACCCAGACGGCGGGCGCCTTCGCCCGCGTCGAGAACACGATGTCGTTCTTCATCAACGCCTACTCGACCCTCGCCGACTACAAGGCGGTGGTCGACCGCCTGACGAGCTTCGACGCCGCAATCCGCACGGCTCGCGAGACGCAAGCCACGCGGGCGCTCCACGTCGAGGAGGGCGCGAGCCCCGATCTCGTCGCCGAGGGCCTGTCGCTCGGCCTGCCCGACGGGCGCCGCATCGTCGAGACGCCGCGGTTCGCGCTCCGAGCGGGCGAGACCGCGCTCGTCTCGGGGCCATCCGGCTCCGGCAAGTCGACCCTCTTCCGGGCGATCTCCGGCATCTGGCCGTTCGGCCATGGCCGCATCGCGACGCCGCGCGGCGCCTCGACGATGCTCCTGCCGCAGCGGCCCTACATCCCGATGGGGACGTTGCGCGGCGCCGTCAGCTATCCGGCCGTCGAGGGCACCTATGACGACGCGACCGTGGCGGAGGCGCTCCGTGCCGCGCGGCTGCCGGACCTCGCGCACGGGCTCGACGAGGAGCGGTTCTGGGCCCAGTCCCTGTCGCTTGGCGAGCAGCAGCGCGTCGCGATCGCGCGCGCGCTGCTCGCCAAACCCGACTGGCTGTTCCTCGACGAGGCGACGGCCGCCCTCGACGAGCCGACCGAGGAGGCGATCTACCACATGCTGCGGGAACGCCTGCCCGGCACCACCATCGTCTCGATCGGCCACCGCTCGACGCTGAAGGCCTTCCACGACCGGCTCGTCGAGATGCGCCCGGCGGCCGGCGGCGTGTTCGCGCCGACCGACGTCCGGGCGGCGGCGGCGGCCGAGTAGGAGACGCTACAGCACGCGGTCGAACTTGATCTCGCCGTTCTGGGTCTTGATCACGAGGGCGCCGACGACCGTGTCCCAGGTGACGGAGGTGCGCAGCGCGATGAGGAAGTTGCGCTCCTGGTCCATGATCGCCTTGTCGCAGCTCTTCTTCGTCAGCGCGAACGGCCCGACCACGAACTTCTGCTCGCGCAAGGGGTAGGCGGTCGCCGCGAAGGTGTTGCAGCCGCCGAAGCCGCGCATGCGGAACTGCTCGTCGAGGATGAAGGTCGGCCGCTCGCCGACGAACGGCTTGCCGTTGAGCGAGATCGCGACCCACGACACCTTGGTCGGGAAGACCTTCTGCTGCACCGGCGGCGGAGCCTCGCCCTGCGGCTTCTTCTGCGGGTCGTCCCCGCCGCGGCGGCGGCTCTGGGCGTCGGCTGCCGTCGCCGCGACCGCGGCCAGCATCGCCGCGACGATTCCCAAAGCTCTCATGGGCTCAAGCCTCTCCTCGCGAAATCGCGCGGACCATAAGGGCGTCGTGCGGGCGAGGCAACGGGAAGCGGCGCGATCTTCGAGAGGATCAGGGCAGGCGCGCGAACAGCCGGTCGGCGAGAGGATTTCCCGGGCGGAAGACGTACTCGACCGCGCCGACCGCGACGTCGCGCGCGCCCGCCGCAAGGAGCGTCTCGACCACGGCGAAGACCTGCTCCTTCGGGCAGCGCAGCACGAGTTGGGGCCCCTGCGGCGGACCGTAGGGAAGGGTGACGCCGGCGAGGCCCGCGAGGTCAGCCGGGCGGGCGGGATCGACGGCGGCGCGGATCTCGCGGGTCGTGCGGGCTTCCTCCTCGGCCGCGATGCGGGTGAGGAGCGCCCGCGCCGCCGCCCTCGCGCGCGGCCCCCATTCGGCTCGGACGGAGGCGACGAGGTTCGCCTCGGAGCGCAGGATCACCCCGTCGTCGAGGACCTTGAGGGCGTTCGCGGACAAGGTCGCCCCGGTCGTCGTGATGTCGACGACGATCTCGGCGGCGCCGGCCGCCGGCGCGCCCTCGGTCGCGCCGAGGCTCTCGACGATGCGGTAGTCGGCGACGCCGCGCTCGGCGAAGAAGCGGCGGGTCAGGTTCACGTACTTCGTCGCGACCCGCATCTTGCGGGCGTGGCGGGCGCGCAGGTCGACCGCGACCTCCTCGAGGTCGGCCATGGTGCGCACGTCGATCCAGGCCTGCGGCACGGCGACGACGACGCTCGCCTGGCCGAAGCCGAGCGGCGTCAGGAGCTCGACCGAGGCGTCCGCGTCGGCGATGCCTTCGCGGACGAGGTCCTCGCCGGTGACGCCGAGATGGGCGCCGCCGACGCCAAGCTTCGACACGATCTCGGAGGCCGAGAGGAACAGCACGTCCACGTCCGGCACGCCGGCGATCGAGCCGCGGTACTCGCGGGCGCCTCGTCCCTGCGCGAGGACCAGGCCGGCCCGGCCGAAGAACGCGGCGGCGTTCTCCTGCAGGCGCCCCTTCGAGGGCACGGCGAGGACGAGAGGCCCGTCGCTCACGGCGTCGATCCCTCGCCGATGCGATCGAGCCAGAACGAGCAGCCGACGGCGGGAACCGGCTCCGCCGCGCCGAGGTGCTTGAGGAGGCGGTCGTAGCGCCCGCCGCCGACGAGCGGCTTGCCGTCGGCTCGGCGGGGGTCGGCGACCTCGAAGATGAAGCCGGTGTAGTAGTCGAGGCTGCGGGCGAAGTCGGCCGAGAAGCTGAAAGTCGCGATGTCGAGCCCGCGCACCGCCATGAAGCCGGTGCGCTCTTCGAGGGCGTCGATCGCGCGCTCGAGGTCGAGCCCGGCGTCCCGGGCGAGCGCGCGGATCGCCGCCGCCGCGGCATCCGGATCGCCGGCGACGGCGAGGTAGAGCGTCAGCACGGCGAGCGCCTCGGCGGCGAGGGCGCCGGAGCGGTTCGCGGCGCGGGCCAGAAAACGCTCGGCGATCTCGCCGGGCTCGCGCCCGCCGACGGTCGCGATGCCGGCGATCGACAGGATATCCTCCACGAAAGCGCGCGCCGCATGCGGCGCCTGCCCCTCGATCGCGGCGAGGAGCCCGGCGTGCTCGCCGATGCCCGGTCCCGCCGACGGCTCCGTAAAGCCTTCGAGACCGCGCCCGGCGACGATCGCCCGCATCAGGCGCCGCTTGCCCGCAGGTGCGAGGCCGAGCCCGTCGAGGACGGCCTCCAGGAGCCCCATGTCCCCGAGCCTTACCGACACGGGCGGGGCGCCGAGGGCCTCGAGGCCCTCGAGCGCAAGGCCGAGGACCTCGGCGTCCGCGGCGGCGGCGTCGCGCCGGCCGATCGACTCGATGCCGGCCTGGCGGAACTCGCCGGTCTCGCCGGCGCGCAGGCGAAACACCGGCCCGAGATAGCTGTAGCTCGCCGGCGCCGACCCGCCGCGGGCGAGATGCTCGCGGCAGACCGGGATGGTGTACTCGGGCCTGAGGCACAGCTCGCGCCCGGACGCGTCCTGCGTCACGAACATGCGCCGCCGGATGTCCTCGCCCGAGAGATCGACGAACACCTCGGCCGGCTGCAGCACCGGCGGCTCGACGCGCGCGTAGCCCTCGCGCTCGAAGAGCGCGATCAGCGCGTCGTTTGCGGCCGCTGCCGTCATGGTCCACCCGGGTTGCCGGGCCGTGTCTAGCAACGGGGGTGGTGCAAGGCGATGCTTTTCCGTCCGGACGGTGAACGGTTAGAACTCCCGGATCAGTGCCGGATCGTCGAGCGCGGGAGCCGTGGGAGGCATGAAAAAAGGCGGCCTGAAGGCCGCCTTCCGTTCAATGCACCCGCAAAGCCTTGGTGCCGCGGCGCTGCTACGCCGGCTCCTTGCGCCTGCGGCGGCCGTTGCCGGCTTCCGATCCGGCCTCGGCGCCGCGCCCGCCGCTTCCGGAGCCGCCCTTGGACGCGCCCTTGGCTTCGCCGCCGTCCTCGCCGCCCATGGCGGAGGGCAGGATGCGCCGCGCCGCGTCGGCGACGACCTCCGCCACGGCGCCGGTCGCGGTCTGGCCGAGGTCCTTGGCGCCGGATGCCGCCTTCGCGCCGGCGCCGGCGATCGCCTCGCGGCTCTGCCGGTTTCCGGCGAGCACGCCGGCGACCGCGATCAGGGCGTCGGCGACGAGCTCGCGCGCCATGGGCGAGCTCACGATCGAGGAGATCAGGTCGCCGGCCTGGCGCAGGTTCTTCGACGACTTTTCGCCGGCGCCCTTCTTCGGCTTCGCCGACTTGCCCTTGGAGTCCTTCTTCTTCGCCATGGTGCACCTGATCGGTTCGGGAACTGACGAGGGGAAACGGCGGGGCAGGCTTGGCGGTTCCGGCGGCGCCCGGCGGGCCTCGCCGGCACGAAACACCCCGGAAACATCGGCAGTCTAATGCGGTGCGCTTCGGAGCGGCACCGAGGATGACGATGCAGCAGCACAGAAGATTATCTCGAGGGCTCCACCTCGCGGCGGGCGGGCCCGACCCGTTCGGAGGCGGCCTCGACGGCGCGCCCGAATCGGCATGCAACGGCGGGCACGCGCCCTATGTCGTGGTCCTCGACGGACGGGACGAGATCGTCCTCAAGGTCCGTCCGAGCGGCGCCTTCCCGCGCGCCCCGCTGCTGCGGCTTGACCCCGCCGCGGCGCGCCGGCTCGCGGGCGAGCTCCTCGCCTTCGCGGGAGCGATCGACGGAGCGCCGTCGGACTGAAAGCGTCGGCCTGCGGACCGCCCGCGCGGGCGCTATTCCCCGAGGCCCATGTCGGCGCCCTTCGAGCGCGCCGCGCCGCCGCCCTTGCCGGCCTTCGCCGGACGCTTCGGCGGCTTCGCGCCGCCGCTGGACGCCGTCGAGCGCACGCCGCTCCGCTTCGATTCCGGGATGCCCGAGACGAGCTCGCCCTTGGGGACCGAGACGACGTTGCCGGGCGCCGGCACGCGCTGGCGGACGCCGCCCGTGCGCTTGTCCATGGCGCGCGGCGCGACGGCCCCCGCCCTATCGGCTTGGAGGGTGCGCGGCGCGGGGCTGCGCTTCGCCGTGGTCGGGACGTCGGCGATCTCGGCATTCGACTTCGTCCGCCGGACGGCCGGGGCGTCGCCCGTCGGCATGGGCTCGATGAGGCCGCCTTCCGGGCGCACGCCCGAGACCTTCACGTCGGGATCGACCTTCTTCGAGACCGACATTACGCCGGTGCCCTTCTCGGCCGCCCGGCGCTGGTCGGCGACGGCGCTACGCGAGTTCGGCCGGGTCGGGATCGGGTCCTCGGCGTGGCCGCCGGTCGCGGCGTTGTTGAACTCGATCTCGTTGACGAAGTCGCGCCGACGGCCCTCGCCCTGCGTGCTCTGCCGCTCGGCCTTCCTGGTGTGCTGCTTGAGGGCCTGCTTCTCGGTGTGGCTGCGCTCAACGCCCCGCGACGCCATCCTCGCCTCCTTGGGAATACGACATCGGTCGTCGTGACCAATGCGGGCGGGAGGAGCGCGGTTCCCACCCCGGCGACGCTGTCTTAAGTCGCCGCCGCTTCCGCGAGCGCGACCTGCTTCAACCGCTCGGGATCGCGCTCGCCCGCCGCGGCCGCGTTGAGGATCGCCCGGGCGATCGAAGCCTCGACCAGGGCCCGGAGCATGGGCGAGTCGGATTCGGGCCGGCCGGCCGCCCATTCCTCCAGGGCGGACTGCTGCACGCCCGTGAGGAGTGCGGTGGTTTCCGGGCCGAAATGGCTGAACACGGTCGCTGGAACGAGGTTGGGCTCGCCGGGCGAACACGCAACGCTTCGCCCGGCGAGTGATTCGCTGTCCGGGGGTGCAGGAGGGACCGTGCCCGCCCCCGGACGGCAGACGATGCTCTAGGACGGCACCACGCCGGCACTCATTCACCTGCGTGAATCGGCCGGCAACTGTCGGGAATCGTACAGGAGGTCGCCGGAATCCCGGTGCGCTCGATCGAGCGCTAGCCTCCGGTGCGCCCGAACCAGATGCCGAGCAGCACGGAGCCCGCGACGAGGGCCAGGAAGGCGTTCACGGCCATCAGGATGTGCGGCGGGATGCGGCGCACGTCGGGACGGGGCGGCGGCACGCCCGGCGAGAACTGCCGCCACACCGCCGCCCCGAAGCAGAAGGCGCTGAACAGCACGAGCAGCGTGCCCTGCATGACGATCATCCATTCGGGCACGACCCCGGCGAGGAGCTTCTTCGCCCCGACGCCGGCGGCGAGCGAGCCGAGGCCGAGCTGGACCCAGGACGCGTAGGTGCGCTCGGCCGCGAGCACGGTGCGATCGGCGGCGAGTTCCGTGCGCCGGTCGGCCGAGTCCTTCATCTCCTCGGTCGAGGCCTTCATGCGCTGGGCCGAGACCTTCACCTCGGCGGCGCTCTGCTTGATCTCCTGGATCTCGGCCATGCGCTCTCAAGTCTCCTCGCGCATGGTGCGGGCGACCTCGCGCGAGGCGCTGCGCACCTCCGTGTCGGTCAGGCCGCCGTCGGTGCCGGCATCGATCGCGTCCTCGATCGCGGCGAGGTCGGGGCTGCGCTCGAGGGCCCTGACGAGGTCGAGGATCTGCAGGGCCTTGTCGGCGCATTCGGGGTTCGCGCGGGCGATCTCCTCGGCGAGGCCCGCGATGGCGTCGATGGTCGCCTGGCTTCCGGACCGGGGCATGAGGATCCTTCGAAGCGCTCCGCGGGCGATCGGGCCGGCGGCCCCGCACCGCCTCAACGGGCTCGCCCGACGACTGTTCCGCGCGGGCGACCTTAAGCCCTCCACGCAAAAGCCGCCATCCGCCCCGACATTGACCTCCCGTGACCGCCGACCCCGCCCCTCCCCTCCCGCCGCGCCGGCCCGCGAGCCTGCTGAAGCGCATCCTCGCGCTGCCGCTCGTCGGGCTCGCGACGGTCGTCGTCCTCTTCGACGACCTGTTCCGGTCGGCGCTGAAGCCGGCCCTCGCCTGGCTCGCGTCGCTTGAGCCGATCCGGCGGATCGAGGCCGCCGTCGCGCGCCTGCCGCCCTATCCGACGCTCGCCCTGTTCCTGATCCCGATGGCGGTGATCTGGCCGATCAAGCTCTACGCGCTCTACCTCATCGGCCTCGGCCACGTGGCCTACGGGACGCTCGCCTTCGTCGCCGCCAAGGTCGTGGGCATCGGCCTAGCCGAGCGCCTGTTCGCGATCAGCCGCGACAAGCTGCTCTCGATCGGCTGGTTCGCGAGGGGCTACTTTTTCGTGATCGCGATCCACGACCGCGTGCACCTGTACCTCAAGGGCACCCGCTGGTGGCCGCGGCTCGTCGCGGCCCTCGGCCGGGTCCGGGAGGGCTGGCGCGCCCTGAAGGCGCGCACCGGCGCCCTCGTGCGTCGCCTCGCGCCGCGGGGCCTCCTGCGGCGGCTCTCGGCCGCCGTCCGGCGCCTCGCCGGGGCGAGCCCGCCCTCGGCGCCGTGACGGCTCACTCCTTCGACATGATCCGCTCGGCCGCGGTGAGGAGGCTGATGGCCGGGTTCTGGGCGCAGTAGGCGCCGAGCTTCTGCCCGTCGGCCGCCATCTTGTCGAAGTCGATGACGGCGTCGTCGTCCTCGCCGGTGTAGTAGCCGGAGAGCCACATCATCAGGTTGCCGATGGTGTCCTTGCCGCTCTTGATGAAGTCCTCGCACTTGATGGTCGCGACGTCGATCTTCTGGGCGGAGGCCGGGGTCGCGCCGGCGAGCGCGAGGAGGGCGAGGGCGAAGACGGTTCGCATGGGATCTTTCTCCGAGAGGGATGCCGCGGGGCCATGGTAGCAACCGGCGCCCGAAAGGGCCACGCTTTACCGCGCCTCCCCCCTATACGAAAGAATGACCTCCCCCTATATATTTCCGCAGGGGGCCAAGACCCCCTCCAGAGAGGAACGGGTTCGCCCATGAGCATGATCTTTTCCAGGCGCGGACGCGCCGCCTTCGCCCTCGCGGGCGTGCTGGCGCTCGCCATGGCCGGCGCCGCCGAGGCCCGGCCCGGCGGCAAGTCGGGCGGCGGCTTCGGCTCGCGCGGCTCGCGCACCTACGACGCGCCGGCCGCGACCCGCACGGCGCCCTCGACCGCGGCGCCGATCCAGCGCACGCAGACAACCCCGAGCCAGGTCCAGCCGCGCCCCGGCGCGCCGGTCGGCCAGACGGCCCAGCAGCCGCGCCGGTTCGGCTTCGGCACCGGCCTCATGGCGGGCCTTCTCGGCGCGGGCCTTCTCGGCGCCCTGTTCGGCGGCGGCTTCTTCGGCGGCCTCGGCGGGATCGCATCCTTCCTCGGCCTCCTCATGCAGGTGGCGCTGATCGGCGGCCTGATCTACCTCGCCGTGCGCTTCTTCCGGCGCCGCTCCGAGCCGCAGCCGGCCTATGCCGGGGCTGACGGATACGGCCGCTCGGCGCTCGGCGGCATGGGGCCGACGGGCCCCGCCGGTCCGACGGGTGCCGCCGCGGGCAGCTTCCTCGGCGGGCTCGGCGGCGGCGCAGCTTCGCCCGTGCGGCGCGAGCGCTCCGACGAGGTCGGCATCGGTCCGCAGGACTACGCCGCCTTCGAGAAGACCCTACACGACGTCCAGACGGCCTACGGCCGCGAGGACGTGGCGGCGCTCTGGAACCTCGCGACTCCTGAGATGGCGGGCTACTTCCAGGAGGAACTCAACGACAACGCGCGCAACAACGCGATCAACAAGATCTCGGATGTGCGCCTCCTCCAGGGCGACCTCGCGGAAGCCTGGCGCGAGGGCCCGACGGACTACGCGAGCGTCGCCATGCACTACACCCTCAAGGACGTGACCCTCGACCGCACCACCGGCCGGGTCGTCGAAGGCGACCGCGACCGGCCCCAGGAGGTCACCGAGGTCTGGACCTTCCGCCGCGACAACGGCGGGCCGTGGAAAGTGTCGGCGATCCAGCAGGCGGAGTAGGGACGCCTCGCGCGAACGACAAAGAAAGGCGGCCTCCGGGCCGCCTTTTTCGTTGCGCCCCACACGCGCTTCGCTCCGCCCGAGGACGACGGTGCGGGAAGGCGGAACCGTCACCGGTCGCGCCGGTTGATCCTCAAGAAATCCCCCACACGAGGAGCGAGCATGACCCAGGGCCTCCACGCCATGCCGCGCCCCGGCAACCCGGCGCACGAGCCGATCCCCGGCGGCAACATTCCGACCGAGGTGCCTCCGCGCGAGCCCGACGAGCTTCCCGACCAGGGGCCGACCGGCCCGCGCACGCCCTACCCGGTGGACGATCCCGGCATCGGCGAGCCCCGGGGGCCGGGCTCCGAGCCCGACTACCTGCCGGGCGGGCCGTCGAACCCGATGCCGCGCCTCTGAAGGCGCGTGAGGATTTTTCGCGATGCAGCAGCCGCCGAACCAGCCGATCGGTCCCTACGACCCGCAGCCCGGCCCCTCGACCCCCGGCCCTGCTTCGACGCCGCCCGGCCATTCGCCCCTGGAGATCCCGCCGGCGCAGCCGAGCGAGGCGCCCGCGATCGACCCCGATCGCGCCCCGAGCCCCGGCCCCGTGACGCCCGACGCGCCGGTGACTCCGACGGATCCGCAGCCGCGGGCGTGAATGCACCGCCCGCCGCCGGAGGATGACTGGGAGAGCTTCCCTTACACGTTCGTGCCGCCGGCGCCGGCGAGGCCGCCCATGGTTCCGCCGCCGCTCAGGAGGCCCGTGTCCGTACCGGCGCCCTGCCGGACGCGCAGGTTGTTCTGCACGTGCTCGACGCCCGAGACGGACTCGGCGATGTCCTCCGCATGGCGCTTCTCGAAGCGGCGCGCGACGGTGCCGGAGAGCGTCACCTCGCGGTTCTGGACCGTGACCTCGATATCCGAGGCGTCGACATGCGGGTCGTCGGTGAGGCGGTCGCTGACGTCGTCGCGGATGCGCTCGTCCGAGCGCTGGTAGCCCTTCGGACCGCGCCCGCGGTGCCCGCCGCGCCGGTCGTCCCGCCGGTCCGGCGAGTCGGCGCCGAACCAGGAAGCGATCTCGTCGCCCGCGCGCTCGAGGAAGCCGCGCTCGTCGCGGTCGCGCCCGTAACCGCGGTCGCGGCCCTCGCCGCTGTAGTCGCGGCCTTCGTAGCCCGAGCCGAAGCCGTGGCCGAAAGCGAGGTCGGTGAAGCCCGGCTCCCGTCGCGGGCGGTCGCGCCCGCGTCCGCGGTCGCGGTGGTCGTCCCCCTCCACGTCGCGCCAGTCGAGGGCGGAGCCGCCGGTGCCGTAGCCCGCCGACTCGCCGTAGTCGCGCTCGCGCCCGCGGAACTCGCCGCGATAGTCGTCCCGATCCTCGCGCCGGCGCATGGCGCCGTAGGCGTCGGACGCCCCGAAGGGCCGGTCGCGCGAGCGTTCGCCGCCGTAGTCGCGGTCGGCGTCGGGGCGGTAGTCGCCGTTGCCGCCGGCGAACCAGGAGCCGCGCTCGCTGCCGAATCCGCGCTCGTCGTCGCGGCTGCGCGGATAACCCCAATCGCGCTCGGCGCGCCGGCGGTCGTCGTCGCGGGTGAGGTACGGGTCGTTCCTCCAACGATCTGCCATGGCGGATTCCTTCTCGCCGGATTGCTCCGGCCGTCGTCGGCGCGACAGCCTTCCGGTCAACGGCAAGGCCGTGGGCGGGTTCCGGAGCCGCAGAGGCGGGTGTGGGATTCATGCAACGACGGAGCGAAACTTGGCCGAATCCGCTCCGGCCTCCCGCTTCAGCTGTGGACGAGACGGCCAAGCCGGGCGGAGAATGGCGGCAATAAGAAGTTGCTTTGAGTGGGGCTGGGGGGCGCCATCATGAAGGACTTCATCGCGGTCGGGTCGGCGCGCGATCCTCGCGCTCACGCGCGCATCATCGTCTTCCTCGCGATCTTCTCCGGGCTCCTGACCGCGACCATGCTGGCGCTGCCCGGCTGAGTTCCGGTTCTCGCGCTCACCCCTGCGGCGTCGTGACCGGGAAGGTCATGGCGAAGGTGGTGCCCTGGCTGCGGTCGAAGCTGAAGGTGGCGTCGAGCTGCTGGGCGAGGCTCTGGACGAGCTTGAGGCCGAAGCCGCGCCCGTCCACCTCCGGGTTGAACCCGAAGCCGTCGTCGTGGACCCTGAGCTTCGCCGAGCCCTCGGCCTCCGACAGCGCGATCGTGATCGTCCCGCGCCGCTCCTTGAAGGCATGCCGGACCGCGTTCGTGACGACTTCCGAGAGAACGAGGGCGAACGGCATCGCGCGGTCGAGCGCGACCGAGACCGGGCCGAGGTCGAGGCTGAAGGCGATGCCGTGGGCGGGCCCGGCCCGGAGCGTCTCGACGAGCCGGACCGCATAGGCCGAAAGGTCGACGCCCGCGAACTCGCCCTGCGTGTAGATCAGGTCGTGCACGAGAGCCATCGCCTGCACCCGCCGGATCGTCTCGTCCGGAGAGGTGCCGACCCGCTCCTGCATGCGGATCAGGCTCGAGATGATCTGCATGTTGTTCTTGACCCGGTGATGGACCTCCTTGAGGAGCTGCTCGCGCTCGGCGACCGCTCCGGACAGCTCCCTGGTCCGGGACTCGACCGTGCTCTCGAGGTCGTCGTGGGCTCGCCAGGCATAGAAGGCGAGGACGAGTAGCCCGAGCGCCGCCGGGATGAAGTACATCTCGACGTTGCGCCAATCGCGGGTCGCCGCGAGGCCATAGAGGAGGACCGGGATGACGACCGAGGCGGCCAGGAAGAAGTAGAACGCGACCCGGGACCGGCGCCGGGCGGGGGGCGCCGCATCCGCGCGCGAGGGCGCGCCGAGCGGGGTCTCGTCGAGACGTCGCAGCACCGATCCCATCCCCTTTCGCGCATGTTGCGCGTTGATCCCCGGGATGGCAACGGCGTAGGTGTCCGCCGGAGCGATTCCCGGAAAAGGTCGGCTCCCGAGCTCCCCGATGCGCGAACCGAACGCGATCGATTTCTGGCGCGGCCTCGCGCTCATCACGATCTTCGTGAACCACATGCCGGGCAACGTGTTCGAGCCCTTCATGTATTCGCGCTACACGGTCTCGGACGCGACCGAGCTGTTCGTATTCCTGGCGGGGTGGTCGCTGGCCCTCGCGACGAGCCAGGACCCGCCGAGCCACGTGCTCCTGCGCCTCGCCTCGCGGGTCGTCGAGGTCTACCGGGCCCAGCTCGTCATCACGGCGCTCGCCTTCGCCATGATCGCCGCGGCGGCGCTCTGGTTCGACAACCCGCTCCTGCTCGAATGGCACGGCGCCGGCGCCTTCTTCAACGCCCCGATCCCGTCGATCATCGGCTGGGTCGCGCTCACCTACCAGCTCGGCTACTTCAACATCCTGCCGCTCTACGTGGTGCTGCTGGCGCTGGCGCCGGTCTTCATCCTGATCGCCAGGTTAAGCCGCTGGGCGGCGCTCGCCGCCTCCTTCGTCCTCTATGCGGCCTGCCTGACCTTCGAGGTCTCCCTGCCGAGCTGGCCGGTCGAGGGGGCGTGGAACTACAACCCGCTCGCCTGGCAGTTCCTGCTCGTGCTCGGCTTCGTCGGCTCCGAATGGGCGAGGGAGAGCCCCTCTTTCCGGATCTGGGCCTGGCGGCTCATGCCCCTTGGAGCCTTGGGGGTCGCCCTCGGGCTTCTGGCCTACTTCACCGACTGGAAGCCCGATCCCCTGGCCGTGCCCGAGCCGCGGCTTGTGTTTATCATGGATAAGCCCTTCTTTTCGCCATTAAGGTTGCTGCATTTCCTGGCGCTCGCCCTGGCCTTTCAGCGTCTGTTCAGGTTCATTGGCCCCAGGTTGGGGTGGGTCAGCCGGCAATTGACCGCGCTCGGACGCAATTCGCTCGCCGTCTTCTCGGTCGGGTCCTTGGCGAGCCTTGCCGGGCAGTTGCTGAGGTTCTTCACCGGAGGCGGTTTCCTCGTCGATGCCTTTGCCCTATCTATGGGATTGGGCATCATGATCTTCACGGCATGGTTCGTCGAATGGCGTCAGCGTTCAAAACGTCCCTCCTCGCTCTCCTCCTGACCGCCGCGGCAGGGGCCGGGCCGGCCGTTGCCCAGACGCCCGCGCAGGCCGCGGTGCCGGCGGCGCCAAGCCCTGAGGCGGTCGACACGAGCCTGTCGCCGGAGTGCCGCGTCCCCGGCTCGAAGCTCTATACCCTCGCCTCCTTGCGGGCCGTGAAGCGCGCCCTCAAGGAGAGCCGCGCCATCCACGTGCTCGCCATCGGCTCCTCCTCGACGGTCGGGATCGGGGCGACCTCGCCGGCGTCCGCCTACCCGGTCCGACTCGAGGGCGAGCTCGAGAAGCTCTTCCCCGGCATCGAGATCGAGGTCACGAACCGCGGCCTCTCGGGCGAGATCGCGGCCGGCGCCGCCGAGCGCATCCGCAACACCATCGCCGAGGTCGAGCCCGACCTCGTGATCTGGCAGGTCGGGACGAACGACGCCCTCGCCCGGGTCGACATCGACAGCTTCGCCCAAGGGCTCGACGAGACCATCAAGTGGATCCAGTCGCACCGCATCGACGTGGTGCTGGTCGACCCGCAGTACACCGCGAGCCTCGCCCGCGACGACTATTACGGGCGCATCGTGAAAACGATCCAGGAGATCGCCCAGCGCGAC
>DASVPW010000095.1:0-6816 GCA_036389455.1 Beijerinckiaceae bacterium | reverse complement strand
CGAGCGCGGCAATTCCAACGTGCCGTCTCATTGACCCACGCCCATCGCCGCGAGGGCCGCCGCCCGACGGCTCTCGGCCGTCTCGCGGACCTTGTCGTAGAGGGAGCCGCCGTGGGCATCCATGGCGACGAGGATCGGGCCGAAGCCCTTGACGGCGAAGCGCCACAGGCTCTCGGGGTCGAGATCCTCGAGGTCGACGTCCTCGATCACGGTGATCCAGGTGGTCTCGAGCGCCGCGGCGCCGCCGACGATCGCGAGATAGGCGCCGCCGATCTCCTTGAACGCGGCGCGGGAGGCGTCGCCGAGGCCCCCCTTGCCGATGACGATCCGCACGCCCTCGCGCTCCATGAGCGGCCGCGTGAAGCGCTCCATCCGCTGCGAGGTGGTGGTGCCGATGCAGATGGGCGCGAAGCCCGCCGGGTGCTCGTTCGAGCGCTCGACTTTCTTGACGTTCGGGGCCGTGTGGATCACGGCATGGCCGCGCATGTCGAAGCGGGTGCGCCGGCCGCGGTCGAACATGTGGATCTGCGTCGCGTCGCGGATGCCGAAGAGGGTGCGCTCGAGCGTCACCGTGTCGCCGACCCGCAGGGCGCGGACCTGCTCTTCGCCGATGGGCATTTCGAAGACGTGGTGGGCCATCGGTCCTCTCAGGTCATCCCGGGGCCGCGGCATGGAATTCGAGCTTCGCACCGCGCCGCGGCGTGCACCACGCGTTCACCATTTCCCGATCCCACGGCCCGCTTCCGAAGGGGACGGCCGTCATGATGATCATGGTCCGCGCATCCTCTTCATGATGAACATTGGTCAGAACCCATACGCCACGCCTTCCGCCGAGATCGTCGCCGAGGCGCGGCGCGCCGAGTGGCATTGGATGTTCACGGCGACGGGGTTCATGGTGATGTGCGTCGCCGCGGTCTCGACGTGGACCGCAAACGCGGTGCCGCGCCCGCCCAAGCCTTGCGGGCCAATGCCGAGGCTGTTGACGGCGATCGACAGCATTTTTTCCAACTTCTCGCCCTCGGGATCCTGGCACGCCGATCCCAACGGGCGCGTCGCAGCCACCTTCGCGAGGTGCATGCAAAGATCGGACGTGCCGCCGATGCCGACGCCGACGATGGTCGGCGGGCAGACCCGGCCGCCGACCTCGATCACGCGGTCGACGACGTAGCTCTTGATGCCGTCGACGCCGTCGGCCGGGATCAGCATCTTGAGGAACGAGCCGTTCTCGCTCCCTGAACCCTTCGGGACCATCTCGATGCGGACCTGCCGGGGCGCCTCGTCGAAGTCGAGATTGATGACGGGCACGAGGCGCCCGCAGGAGGTCTGCTCGTTCACCCGCGTGATCGGATGCACCACGGAGGAGCGTAAGGGGTGCTCGCGGGTCGCGCGCTCGACGCCGCGGCGGATCGCCTCCTTCAGCTCTACGCCGTCGAGGCGCACGTCGCGGCCGATCGTGACGTTGTAGATCGGGATGCCGGTGTCCTGGCACAGGAGGTTGCGGGTGCGCTCGGCGACCGCGATGTTCCTGACCATCGTGTCGAGGATGGTCTTGGCGGTCGGATCGTCCTCGTCCCGCGTCAGGCGGTCGAAGCCGCGCTTGACCTGCGGCGGCAGGATCTTGAGCGCCCGGATGTAGAGCTCCTTGGCGATGTCCTCGACCTCGGCGGGATCGAGCGCGAGAAGATCGGCGTCGGCGAGCATGTCATGCTCCGAGGTTCAGGAGGAAGAGGAGGCCGAAGGCGAGGCCGAGGGCGAAGCCGAAGGCGATCAACCGGCTCTGCCAGTCGCGCCAGCCCAGGAACTCGATGGACAGGAGCCGCAGGCCGCCGCCGAGGTGCGCGGCGAGGAGCACCACGAGCCCGAACTCGGCGAACTTCGTCAGCGGGCTGTCGGTCCAGCGCAGGAAAGCGTCGAGCCTCGCCTCGCCCTCGATCGCCTGCCCCAGCGCCCAGAAGTGCATCGGCAGGAACAGCGCCAGCAGCAGCCCCGAGAGGCGGTGCACCAGGAAGGCGACGTAGGCCGGGTGCGAGCGGCGCTTGAGCGCGGAGGCGGCGGGCAGGAGCGCGGCGGTCATGCGTAGAGCCCGAGCACGGCCCTGAGGCCGGCGGCGGCGATGAAGGCGGCAAACAGCGCCGCCGCGAGGTCCAGGGAGCGCCCACGCCAGCCGAGCCATTCCGAAACAATGCTCCTGAGGCCGATGGGAGCGTGGATCGCGACGGCGGCGACGAACAGGCCATAGAACGCGAGCCATGCCGCGTTGCCGCGGGTGCGCGACAGAATCTCGGCGGCGGAGAGGCCGCCGCGCACCGCGACGATAATGGTCGCAAGGTGCACGACGACGCAGAGCGCCAGCACCATGGCGGAGAGCCTCTGGGCCACCCACAGCCGCGCCTCCCATCGGATGCGCGACGGCGTGCGGGCCACGAAGGCGGGCGCGCTCACGGCCCGCCCCTTAGCACGGCGCGGGTGACGGCGCGCTTCAGGCCGGCGATGGACGCCGTGGGATTGAGCGACTTCGGGCAGTAGGTGCGGCAGCTCTCGTGGCTGTGGCAGGCGTGGCAGCCGGCGTCGCCCGCGACGGCGAGGAGGCGCTCGCCCTGTCCTTCGTCGCGCACGTCGTTGACGAGGGTCCAGGCGCGGTTCAGCGCCGCCGGGCCGAGGTAGCCGGGGTTCCAGGCGACCACGTCGCAGGCGGCATGGCAGACGCCGCAGCCGATGCACTCGATCGCGGCATCGGCCTCCTGCCGCTCCGGCGAGGCGGGCGGGACGAGGGCGAAGTCCGCCGCCGCATCCGCGGACGGCACGAAGGCGCCCTTCGCCTGCGTCCACTTATCGAAGAACGCGGCCATGTCGACGGCGAGGTCCTTCACGACCGGCATGTTGCGCAGAGGCTCGATGACGATCTCGCCCTCGGCCGCGACCTTCGCGACGTGGGTGCGGCAGGTCCAGCGCGGGCGCCCGTTGACCGTCATGGCGCAGGAGCCGCACATGCCGACCCGGCAGGCGAAGCGGTACGACAGCGTCGGGTCGAGGGACCTCTGGATGTAGGTAACGAGGTCGAGCACGGTCTGGCTCGGCGCGGCCGGCACCGCGTAGCGCTCGAAGCGCCCTTCGCCGGTCCCGCGCCAGACGCGGACGCTGAGGGTGGCGGGCTGCTTTTCGGCGGAAGCCGGCACTTACGTTTCCTCACGTGTTTCTTGGGCCTTCGCGGCCGGGCGGAGCCTAGGACGGGGTTGGATGAGAGGCAAATGCCTCTCCACTGTCGTCCCCGGCGGCGCGAAGCGCCGGGAAGGGGACCCAGGGCCATCTGGTAGGTGGGTCCCCTTCCCTTGCCTCCGCTCCGCTTCGGCTCGCCGGGGACGATAGTGGAATCATCCCAGCCACCGCATCGCGGCGAGGAGCGCGAGGGGGATCGCGAGCGCCGCCGCAACCGTCTGGAGGGCGGTGATGCCGGCCATGAGGGGGGCGTCGCCGCCGAGGTGGCGGGCGAGGATGTAGGCCGAGGAGGCCGTCGGCAGGCTCTGGAACAGCATGGCGGTCAGCGCCGCCGGGCCGCGCACGTCGAACGCGAGGCAGGTCAGGAAGGT
Source organism: Beijerinckiaceae bacterium (assembly GCA_036389455.1). Lineage (GTDB taxonomy): Bacteria > Pseudomonadota > Alphaproteobacteria > Rhizobiales > Beijerinckiaceae > JAJKJG01. The sequence continues at coordinate 3,229 of DASVPW010000095.1, read as the reverse complement.
GGCGAGCGGCAACGCGACGAACTTCGCCGCGGACGAGATGAGGGTCGCACGCAGACCCTGGCGCACGGCAAAGAGGTCGAAGGCGGCGCCGACGCAGAGAAGCCCGATCGGCAAAGAGGCGGCGCCGAGCGCCCGCAACATGCCTTCGAGGCCGGGCGGCAGGCCGAGGCCTGTGGCCTGGAGGACGGCGCCGATGGCGGAGGCGACGATGAGAGGGTTCGTCACGATCGAGCGGGCGATCCCTAAGAAACTCGCTTGGCCGCCGGCGTATTTGGCGAAGACGAGGATGCAGAAGAGGTTGGCGATCGGCACGATGGTGGCGTTGGCGACGGCCGCGAGGGCGATGCCGGGGCCGCCCATCAGCCCCGCCGCGACGGTGAGGCCGACGTAGTTGTTGAAGCGGATGCCGCCCTGGAACACGGAGGTGAAGGCCGGCCCGCCGATCCGCATCCATGGGCGAAAGCCCGCGAGAAGCGCGGCGACGATGATCAGCGCGAGCGCGATCACGAGCATCAGCCGCGCGACCGGCACCCCCGAGAGGTCCGCCATGGCGAGGCTGTGGACGAGGAGGGCCGGCAGGAGGATGAAGTAGGCGAGGCGCTCGGCGCCGGGCCAGAAGGGATCGGGCAGGAAGTGCGCCCGCTTGAGCCAAGCGCCCAACGCGATCAGCCCGGCGGCCGGTGCGAGCGCCAGGAAGATCGCGCCGATCACGGCGCGGCGGGCCTCACCGCTGCATGCCCCAGCGCAGCACCGTGCGGCGCTCGATGAACTTGAAGATCACGGATTCGACGAAGAGGCCGATGAGAATCACGGCGAAGAGGCCGGCGAAGACCTTCGCGGTCTCGAGTTCGGATCTCGCCTCGAAGATGTACCAGCCGAGGCCGCCGGACCGGGAGGAGACGCCGAAGACAAGCTCGGCCGCGATCAGCGTGCGCCAGGCGAAGGCCCAGCCGATCTTCATGCCGGCGAGGATCGCGGCAAACGCCGCCGGGACGAGGATCAGCGCCACGTAGGGGATGCCGCGCAGGCCGAAGTTGCGCCCGCTCATGCGCAAGGTCTCGGGCACGCTGCGGAAGCCGACGAGGGTGTTGAGCGACACCGCCCACAGGACCGAGTGGATGATGACGAAGACGAGCGACGGCGTGCCGAGGCCGAACCAGATCAGGGCCAGCGGCAGGAGCGCGATCGCCGGCAGGGGATTGAACATCGCGGTGAGCGTGGAGAGAAGCCCCGAGCCGATGCGGGTCGAGACCGCGACCGAGGTGAACACAGCGGCGAGCGCGAGCCCGGCGCCGTAGCCGTAGGCGAGCGATTTCAGGGAGGTGGTGATGCGGTTGACGAGGAGCCCGCTCTGCATGTCGCGCACGAAGGTCGCGACCATCTCGGTGAAGGTCGGCAAGAGCAGCGGGTTGTCGAGGAAGCGGGCGTAGAGCTCCCAGGCAAGCGCGAGGCAGGCGAGAATCGCACCGTTCTGCACGCCCTCGTGCTTGAGGATGCGCTCGTAGAAGGGCAGTGGGCGCTCGACGACGACGAGCCCCGTGGGATCGACGAGCTCGGCCTCGAAGTCCGGCCGCTCGACGGGCGCCTGCGACGCCGGGGCCTGCATGGGCGCGAGCGCCGTCACGGCCGCGCCTCCTCGGCGGCCTCGACCTCGTGCTCGAACAGGAGCCGGTGGATGCGCTTCGAGACCGCGCCGAAGGCGGCCTCGTCGACGTTCTCGTGGCTCAAGCCCTCGGCGCCCATCTCGGCGCGCACGCGGCCGGGGTGGGGCGAAAGCACGAGGATGCGCGAGCCGACGATGATCGCCTCCTCGATCGAGTGGGTCACGAACAGCACCGTGAAGCGGAGCTGGTCCCATAGCCCGAGGAGTTCCTGCTGCATCTTGCGCCGCGTCAGCGCGTCGAGGGCCGCGAAGGGCTCGTCCATGAGGAGGATGTCGGGCTCGAGCGCCATCGCGCGGGCGATCGCGACGCGCATCTTCATGCCGCCGGACAGCATGTGCGGGTAGACGTCCTTGAACCGCGTCAGGTTCACCTTCTCGACCATCGCATTGGCGCGGTCGTGGGCGTCCTTGCCGCGGAACTTGCCCGTCACCTGCATCGGAAAGAGCACGTTCTGGTACACGGTCTTCCAGGGCATGAGCTGCTCGAACTCCTGGAACACCATCATGCGGTCGGGGCCCGGCGCCGTCACCTTGCGGTCGCGAAGCCTGATCTCGCCCTCGACCGGATCGAGGAAGCCGCCGACGGCCTTGAGCAGCGTCGACTTCCCGCAGCCCGACGGCCCGAGGATGACGTAGCGGTCGCTCGGCCAGACCCCGAAGCTGACCTGATAGGTCGCGGTCACGAGGTGCTGCGGCGTCTTGTACTGGATCGTGACGCCGTTCACGTCGAGGAGGGGCTTTCCCATCGCGGGCTCAGGCTTCAGCTGCCGGGGAGGCCGTGGACCTCGGGGAAGAACAGGTCCTTCCAGCTCTCGGGCCGCGCCGGGATCAGGCCGTTGCGGCCCATGAAGTCGGCGTAGGCCATGACCTTCTTCGGGATCATGGTCCACTCGTTCTCGGGCAGGCGGATGAGCCGCTCGGCCTCGGCGGCCGGCATCCTCGAGTTCTCGGCCTTGACCCAGATCTCGGCCGCCTCCTTCTGGTTCGCGTTGATGAACTTCATCGCCTCGTCGAGGGCCGAAACGAAGGCCTCGACGATCTTCGGGTTCTCGTCGTGGAAGCGCGTCGAGGCCCAGACCACGTTGAAGGTATGCGGCCCGCCGAGCACGTCGTAGCTATCGACCACCTTGCGGACCCGCGGATCGGCAAGCTCCTGGTACTGGAAGGGCGCCGAGGTGAAGTGGCCGGTGATCTCGGACCGACCGCTCATCATGGCGGCCATGCCGTCGGGATGGCTCATCGAGACCGTGAGCGCGTCGAGCCGGCCGTGCTGGCCGGCCCCGAAAACCTGCTCGGCCGCCATCTGGAGGGTGACGGCCTGGATCGAGACCTTCACGGCCGGCAGCGCGATCCGGTCCTTCTCGGTGAAGTCCTTGAGGGTCTTCACGTCCGGGCTGATGGTGGTGAGCCAGATCGGCATCGAGTTGATGGCCGCGACGCCCTTGACCTTGAGGTTGTTGCGGGTGCGGGACCAGATCGTGAGCAGCGGGCCGACGCCGCCCGAGGCGAAGTCGAGGTTGCCGGAGATCAGCGCCTCGTTCATGGGCGAGCCGGCGCTGAGCTGCA
>DASVPW010000094.1:0-6904 GCA_036389455.1 Beijerinckiaceae bacterium | reverse complement strand
CTGGATCTCGAAGGACACGGTCTGGCACGTGAACCCGACCGGCAAGTTCGTCATCGGCGGCCCGGACGGCGACTGCGGCCTCACCGGCCGCAAGATCATCGTCGACACCTACGGCGGCGCGGCCCCGCACGGCGGCGGCGCGTTCTCCGGCAAGGACCCGACCAAGGTCGACCGCTCGGCCGCCTACGCGGCGCGCTACCTCGCCAAGAACGTGGTCGCGGCGGACCTCGCCTCGCGCTGCACGATCCAGCTCTCCTACGCGATCGGCGTCGCGAAGCCGCTGTCGATCTACGCCGATACCTACGGCACGGGGAACGTCGACGAGGCGCGCCTTGAGGCGGCGCTCATGGAGGTCATGGACCTCTCGCCCCGCGGCATCCGCACGCACCTCAACCTCAACCGTCCGATCTACGCCCGCACCTCCTCCTACGGCCACTTCGGCCGCGCGCCGCAGAACGACGGCGGCTTCTCCTGGGAGCGCACCGACCTCGTGCCGCAGCTCAAGTCGGCGCTGGGGTAGGGGGAATCGCCTCTCCCGCTTGTGGGAGAGGCCGGGTTGCGGAACGCGACCGGGTGAGGGCAGGGCCCGCACCGATGACCGAAGAGCGCGCGGGCGCCTTCTACGGCCGCCGCAAGGGCAAGAAGCTGCGCGCCGGGCAGGACAACCTCGTCGCGACGCTCCTGCCGAAGCTGCGGCTGCCGGAGGCGGGGCCGGTGGACCTCGCGGCGCTATTCGACGCCGACCTCGAGGCGCGGCCGACCATCCTCGAGATCGGCTTCGGCGGCGGCGAGCATCTTTCGGCCGAGGCCAGGGCCCACCGCCAAGCGCGCTTCATCGGCTGCGAGCCCTTCCTCAACGGCATGGCGAAATGTCTCGCCACGATCGAGCGCGAAGATTTGAGGAACATCCGCCTGTGGGACGGGGACGCGGCCGCGCTCCTGCCGCGCCTGCCCGAGGCCGCCCTCGACACGGTCTGGCTGCTCTACCCGGACCCGTGGCCGAAGCGCCGCCAGCGCAAGCGCCGGTTCCTCTCGGACGAGACCCTTGCGGCCTTCGCCCGCATCCTCAAGAGCGGCGGCGAGCTGCGCTTCGCCACCGACATCGACGACTACGCCGGCTGGGCGCTGGCCCGCGTGCTGCGGTCCCGGGATTTCGCCTGGACGGCGGAGCGCCCGGACGACTGGCGCCGCCCCTGGGAAGGCTGGCCCGGCACCCGCTACGAGGCGAAGGCTCTCAAGGAGGGCCGCCGTCCGAGCTACCTGACGTTCCGGCGGGCGTGACCCGGGCGCTCCGGCCCGTGGAACCCCAGCTCGCCGCCGCCGGTTCTCTGCCAAGCTGACAACGAGCAAAGCCGCTTTCCGAGGAGCACCGAATGGCCGGGCAGCGCTCGAGCGCCGAAGCCGACAACGCCGCCCTCAGGCCCGCGGGTCAGGCCCGCGGCCCGATCTATCCGCCGCCGCCGGCCTCGGGGCTCAGCACGGTGCTCGAGCGCAACATCCGCTCCCTCCAGGAGCGGCGGCGCCGCGAGGAGGTGCAGGCGTCGGCGCAGGAGAAGCTCGCCGACGCGATCACCCGCTTCACCGGCAGCATGCTCTTCGTCTACATCCATCTCGCGCTCTTCGGCTTCTGGATCGTCGCGAACCTCGGCTGGGTGCCAGGCGTGCCGAAGTGGGACGAGAGCTTCGTGGTGCTCGCCATGATCGCCTCGGTCGAGGCGATCTTCCTCTCGACCTTCGTGCTGATCAGCCAGAACCGCATGCAGGCCGCGGCCGACAAGCGCGCCGACCTCGACCTCCAGATCAGCCTTCTGGCCGAGCACGAGGTGACGAAGCTCGCGACCCTCGTCTCGGCGATCGCTAAGCGCCTGGACGTCAGGACGGAGGTCGACGCCGAGCTCGGCGAGATCAAGCAGGACATCGCCCCCGAGGCCGTGCTCGACGAGATCGAGGCGACGAAGCCCTAAAAACACTCTCCCGAAGAGAGAGGTCATCCCCGCTTCGAGCGGATCTGGCGGCGCGCCGCCGCCTCGGCGGCCTGCTTCTGGGCGGTCTCGCGCACCTTCAGGAAGTGCACGACCCGCTGCGAGGTCGAGCGCGAGAGCTGCTCGTAGGTCTCGAAGATGCGCTTGAGGCGGGTCGGCGTCGCCTCGGCCTTGTCGCGCAGCTTCACGAGCGCGCGCACCGTCGGCCAGACCCAATCCTGGGACTTGCCGACGACCAAGAGGAGGTCGGCGTCGTCGGCGCTGAACAGCCGCTCCGCCGCCGGCACCGACAGGCCGACGAGCGACGCGATGGCGCACACCGCCTCCTCGAACGCGTCCGCCTCGGCGTAGTCGCGCAAGCTCGCCTCGGCGAGGAGGCCGGCGTCGGCGAGCTCCTGCACGGCGTTGAGCGCCCGTCCGTAGTCGCGCCCGGCGATGACCGCGGCCTCGACGCTCGTCGCGCTGCGCTCGACCGCCGCGTTGACGGCCGGCGGCGTCGCCTGCGGCAGGGTCTCGACGAGGCGGCGGCGCGCCGCCTCCTTGGCGATCAGCACGAGCTGGTGCATGTGCGCCTCGGGGATGTCCCGGCGCTGGTTGAGGAGCGTCTGCAGCGCCTCGTCGCCGCGGGAGCGGTCGATGAGCGTGGCGATGCCGCCGTCCGTGAAGCGCGCGCCGGGGTTGCCGGCGACCGCGTGCACGACGACCCGGTCGCCGCGCGCCACGAGGAGGTCGGTCACGGGCTCGGAGATCGCCGCCCGCTCGGAGATCGCGAGCATATGGTCGCGGCCCTTGGCGACCGCGACCGCGACGAGGTCCTCGTCGGTCAGCCGTTCGGAGCGGGTCAGGATCGGGCGCGCCACCACGATCTGGTCGTGGGCAAGCGAGCGCAGCACGCCGCGGGGCGCGTTCGGGGCGTCGGCGAGGCGCTCGGCGAGCTCGGCCCTGGCCCTGGTCTCGATCGCGGCGGCGAGCCTCACGATGACGAGGTCGAACAGCTCGACCTGCTCGTCGGTGAGGGCCTCGGCGTCGCGCAGGAAGAGGTCGGTGACCTGGCGGAGCGAGTCGAGGCGCCGCTGTTGCGAGCCGCGGACGATCGAGTCCTCGAGGTCGGCGATCATCCGCGCGATCATGGGCGATGGTTCTGCAACGGTCTGAAGGGCGAGGGCTGCGGTCACGGCGCACCGGCAATAATGAAGGTGTCCGGAGCCAGTCTTAAGGGGAGGTTCTAACCAGAGGGTTAGCTTGTTCGAAGAATCGCCGCGAATTCGAGCGGTCGCGTTCACGCGGGCTCGTTGCTCAGACGGATTCCTGGGCGGCGCGCTCCCGGGCGGCGGTGAAGCGCACGACCCGCTGGGCAGTCTGGATCGAGAGCTGCTGGAACGCCTCGAAGGCCCCTTTCAGGTCCTCGTTCGTGGCGTTGACGCCGCTCCTCGCGTTGAGCAGGAGCTTCAGGGTCGCCCAGCCGAAGCGCACCGAGCGCACGATGAACAGGAGCGGGTCGTGGTGGACGCCCTCGTAGGCGCGCACGACCGTCTCGACCGGCATGTCGGCGAGGTGCGCGATCGCGGCGAGCGCCTCCTCGACGCGGCCGGCCCTGATCCATTCGACCACGTCGTCCTCGATGACCCCGACGCCCTCGATCTTGCGCGCGACCGCCGCCACCGCCCTGTCGAGCGCCTCGGGCCGCGCCGCCGCCTTCGCGACCTCCTCGGCCGCCGCGTTCACGGCCTCCTCGACGATGCCGCCGAACTCCTCCTTGAGCGTCTCGCGGACCGTGTCGCGGGCGACGTCCATGATCCGGGCGAGGTCCTCCGGGGAAAGGTCGCGGCGGCCGCGCAGGCGCTCGCCGAGGAGACCGTCGGCGCGGGCGCGCTCCATGAGCCGGGCGAGGCCGCGCTGCGAGACGCGGGCGCCCTCGTTGCCGGCGACCGAGCGCGCGACGCGGTCGTCGCCGCGCTCGACCAGCACGTCGGTGACTCCTTCGCCGAGCGCCGGGCGGCGGGACAGGGCGAGGAGGTGGTCCTGGCCCTGCTCGCGGGCGATCGCCACGAGGTCGTCCTCGTCGAGGCGCGGCGAGCGCGCGAGCACCGGCCCGGCGACCTGGATCGCCGCGTCGAGGGCGAGGTCGCGCACGACCTTGCGGGGCGCGTTGCCGACGTCGGCGAGGCGCTCGGACAATTCGCTCCGGGCGCGCTCCTCGACGTCCCGGCACAGGCGCAGGATGACCTCGTCGAAGACGCTGACGTGGCTCTCGTTGAGGCCCGGCGCCTGGGTGACGAACAGGGTCGTGACCGCCCTCAGGGTCTCGAGCCGGCGGATCGGATCCCCGCTTCCGACGGCGTCTTCGACCTCGGTGATGAACGCGACGAGACTCATGACGGCTTCCGGAAAAGGGCTGGTCGCAATGCCGAGCCGGCGAGCTTAAAGCCCAGTCGTAAGCGAAACCTTGAGGCCGGCGCGGCGGAAGCGTTTGCCCCCGAGGCGCTCGAAATCGTTTACCCTCCCGATGCAAGCTCCGGCCCGAGATGGACGCTCCGCCCGGCCCCGCCTTCTGCACCGACGACGAGCTCGGCTACCTCCGCAGCCGGACCCGGTTTAAGCCCGGCGCGGGGCTTGCCCTCGACGAGGCCTACCGCCTCGCTCATCTGCCGCTCGTGGCGCCCCGGCATCCGGGCGTCGTCCCGCGGCGCGACGGCGCCTCCTACGAGATGGGCCGCCACCCGCGCATGTTCTCGCTCGTCCTGCCGGTGCCGGCGGACGCCCTGGAGCGGTCGCCGGCCTACCGGGAGCTCGACCGCGACCTCAGGGCCGCGCCCTTCGCCGGGAAGATCGCGTGGGACCTCGTCGGGCGGCGTCGCGACCGGCTGCACGCCACGGTCTGCGGCTCGCTCGGCGTCGGTGCGCCGCCGGCGATCGGCGACCCCGAGCGGCGCGCGCTCGCCGGGGCCGGGCCGGTCGCGGTCGAGCTGCGCGGCCTGTTCTCGGGCAACGTCAACGTCGGGCGCCTGTACCTCAAGGTCTATCCCGAGCGCCGGGACGGGCGGAACGTCCTCAGGGACATCCAGCGCCTTCTCGGGCGGCCGGAGACCGACCTCTACGTGGTCGGCCTCCACAACCTTCTCGACGACCTCGGCCCCGCCGAGGCGGCCGCCCTCGCAAATCTGATCGAGAGCTGGTGGGACCGCCCGATCCTGCGCTTCTCGGCCGACCGTCTCTGGCTCCTCGGGGCCATGGACGACCTCGTCCTCGATGCGGCCGTCGCGGATATCGTGAGGCTCGCTCCGGGTTGACACCGGGCCCCGGCTTTGGCCGAAGGGATCGGAAGATTCCGCTGCGGCGGCGATCAGGCGGGCGGGGCGGCCGCCCGGGAGCGTGAGGCGTCATGCGCATCGCCGACATGAACTGGAGGGCGGTCGAGGCCTATCTCGAGCGCGACGACCGCTGCGTCCTGCCGATCGGCTCGACCGAGCAGCACGCGCAGCTCTCGCTCTGCGTCGACGCGATCCTGGCCGAGCGGGTCGCGGTCGAGGCGGCCGAGCCCTTGGGGATTCCGGTCTATCCGGCGATGCCGTTCGGGCTCGCGCCCTACTTCCTCGGCTTCCCGGGCACGGTCTCGCTTCGGGTCGAGACCCTCATCGCCGTCGTGCGCGACCTCGTCGCCTCGCTCGCCCGGGCGGGCTTCCGCCGGGTCCTGATCGTGAACGGGCACGGCGGCAACATGCCGGTCGGAGCGCTCGCGCACGAGCTCATGGCCGAGCGGCCGGACCTGTCGGTGAAGTTCCACAGCTGGTGGAACGCGCCGAAGACCTGGGCCAAGGTCCAGGCGATCGACCCCTCCGGCACCCACGCCAACTGGATGGAGAATTTTTCGTGGACGCGCCTCGCCGGCGCCCCGGCGCCCGAAGGCTTAAAGCCCGCGCCGGATCTCGCCCTCATGCGCGCCTGCGGCCCCGACGGGGTGCGCCGGATCCTCGGCGACGGCTCCTTCGGCGGCCCCTACCAAAAGCCGGACGAAATCATGATGGAGCTGTGGCGGGCGGGGGTCGAGGAGACGCGGGAAGCCCTCGAGGGGCCGTGGCCCGAGCCGACCTGATCCGGGGCGCCGGCGTGGTCGCGGCACGCTCGCGGCGCCCTCATCCGTTAACGGAACCTCTGCTATAACCCTCTGACCGCCGCCCCGAAGAGCGGCCCGGAGAGGGGCTTCCCATGCCAATCACGCTCGGCTTCGACGCCTTCGTCGTCGCGCTCGTCATCCTCGTCATCATCACGATCGCGCTCGGCGTCCGCATCGTCCCGCAGGGCTACGCCTATACGGTCGAGCGCTTCGGGCGCTATTCGCGCACGCTCGGCGCCGGGCTCGGGCTGATCGTCCCCTACATGGAGCGCATCGGCCACAAGGTGAACGTGATGGAGCAGGTGCTCGACATCCCGAGCCAGGAGGCCTTCACCAAGGACAACGCCGGCGTGACGATCGACGCGGTCGCCTTCTACCAGGTGCTCGACCCGGCCCGCGCTTCTTATGAGGTCTCGAACCTGCAGCTCGCGCTCCTCACCCTCACGATGACCAACATCCGCACCGTCGTCGGCTCGATGGACCTCGACCAGCTCCTGTCGCACCGGGACGAGATCAACGACCGGCTGCTGCGGGTCATGGACGCCGCCGCCTCGCCCTGGGGCGTCAAGGTCACGCGCATCGAGATCAAGGACATCCTGCCCCCGGCCGACCTCGCGGGCTCGATGGCGCGCCAGATGAAGGCCGAGCGCGAGAAGCGCGCCGCCGTGCTCGAGGCGGAAGGCCTGCGCCAGGCCGCGATCCTGCGCGCCGAGGGCGAGAAGCAGTCGCAGATCCTCTCGGCCGAGGGGCGCAAGGAGGCGGCGTTCCGCGACGCCGAGGCCCGCGAGCGCCTCGCCGAGGCCGAGGC
>DASVPW010000093.1:0-105674 GCA_036389455.1 Beijerinckiaceae bacterium | reverse complement strand
CCCGCCGCGACCGGGAGGACCGCCGCGGCCCGGAGCGCCGTCCCGCTTCGGCCCGCCGGCGCGCGCGCCCTTGAACCCGCCGGGTCCCTTGGACCCGCCGTTGCGCGACCCGCCGGTGCGGAAACCGCCACCCGACCGCTCGCCGCGGCCGGCCCCGCCCGACCGGAAGCCGCCTCCCGGGCGGCCCTCGCGCTCGGCGCCGGGACGGAAGCCGCCGCGCGGGCGCTCGTCGCGGTCGCGGGGAGGCCCGCCCTCGCCGCGCGGGCGCCGCGGCGGGCCGGCGTCGTCCCGGCGCGGACGCTCGAAACGCTCGCCTTCATCCTGCGGCCGGCGCGGCGGCCGGTCGGCGAAGCCGCCGCCCCGCGCTCGTTCGGAGCGCGGACGGTCGCCGAAGCTGCCGCCGGCAGGCTTCGGGCGCCGCGGGCGGTCGTCGCCGCCGGGGGCGGGGCGGCGGTCGTCGCGGCGGGGTGCGCGCTCGTCGCGCTCGGGCCGGGGCTCGCCGACGAGTCGCTCGACCAGGACCTTGCGGCCCTCGCCGGCCCGGATCGCGCCGACGCGCTCGCGCGGGCGCTCGGCCGAGGCGGCGCGGGCGGCGCGCGGGTCCTCGTCCCGGCGCGGCCCCTTGCGCCGTGACTTCTCGCCGACGTCCTCGCCGTCGCGCCAGACCGTCGGGCGCCGCTCGGGGCGCCCCGCGATGCGGGGGCGTTCGTCGCCCCGGGCGCCGCCCCTCGGCGCGCCGCCGCGAGTTCCGGCATCGCGGTCGCGGCCTTTGAAGGAATCGCGGTCGCCGCCGCGGTGCGGGCGCCCGCCGAAGCCGTCCCGCCCGCCCCGGTCGCCCCGGTTCTCGCGGTCCCGCCGGTCGTCCCGCTTCGGCGCGCGCTCGCCCTTGGCCATGCGCTTCTCCGATCCGAAGGGCGCGATCGGCTCGCGCACGGGGCTTTCGAAATCGACTCCTGCCTCACTGGCGAGCTTCTGGCCGAGCTGCTCCTTCAGGACCTTGGTGCGGACCTCCTCGACGAGGCCGGCCTCGAGGTCGCCGAGCTGGAACGGGCCGAAGGACAGGCGGATGAGCCGGTTCACGGCAAGGCCCAGATGCTCGAGGATCTTCTTGACTTCGCGGTTCTTGCCCTCGCGCAGGCCGAGCGTGATCCAGAGGTTGTCGCCCTGGACCCGGTCGAGGGTCGCCTCGACGGGGCCGTAGTCCATCCCGTCTACGGTGACGCCGCCTTTGAGCTTGTCGAGGTCGGCCTGCGTGACGTCGCCGTAGGCCCGCACCCTGTAGCGGCGCATCCAGCCGGTGTCCGGGTGGGCGATGACCTTGGCGAGGCCGCCGTCGTTCGTGAGCAGCAGCAGCCCCTCGGTGTTGATGTCGAGCCGCCCGATGGCGACGACCCTGGGCAGGTCCTCGGGCAGGCTCTCGAACACCGTCGGGCGCCCTTCGGGGTCGCGGGCCGTTGTGACGAGGCCGCGCGGCTTGTGGAACAGCCACAGGCGCGTGCGCTCCCGCGCCGGCAGGGGCTCGCCGTCGACGGTGATCCGGTCGGCATCCGTGACGTTGACGGCGGGCGAAGAGACCGCCGCGCCGTTGAGGGTGACGCGGCCTTCCGCGATCATCGCCTCCGCGTCGCGGCGCGAGGCTATGCCGGCGCGGGCGATCACCTTGGCGATGCGCTCCCCTTCGGGAGCCTCGGGCTCCCGGTCGTTCCTGTTGGTGTCGGTCATGGCGGCCTGATACCAGAGCCGCCATGGCGAAGCGAGCCGATAGGGCCGAGGGCCGGGACGACGCGGGCGGGCCGCGCCCCGATCCCATGGGTCTCGCGCTCGCCGAGGCCCGCGCCGCGGCGGCGCGGGGCGAGGTGCCGGTCGGCGCCGCGATCGTGCGCGACGGGGCGGTCCTCGCCGTTGCCGGCAACCGCCCGCGGGAGTTGCGCGACCCCACCGCCCACGCCGAGACGCTCGCGATCCGCATGGCCTGCGCCGCTATCCAAGACGAGCGCCTGACCGGCTGCGACCTCTACGTGACGCTCGAGCCCTGTCCCATGTGCGCGGCGGCGATTTCCTTCGCCCGCATCCGCCGCCTCTATTTCGGGGCGCACGACCCGAAGGGCGGCGCGGTCGAGAGCGGCGTTCGCTTCTTCACGCAGCCGACCTGTCACCACGCTCCGGAGGTGTATGGCGGCATCAGGGAGGGGGAGGCGGCGGCGTTGCTGCGCGGGTTCTTCGGGGCGCGGCGGTGATCGCCTCCCGCTTGCGGAAGAGGCCGAATCGGCGAAGGCGACCGGGTGAGGGCAGCCCGGACTCCCTCCTCACCCTAGCCCTCTCCCGCAGGCGCGGGAGGGGACTTGAGATGCCGCTCGATCTCGCGCTTGAGCTCGTCCTTCGCCGGCGCGGCGGCGGAAAGGATCGCGCGGACGTCGAAGAAGTCGAGGACGCGGAAGCGGTCGACCGCCGGGCGCACCAGGATCTCGGGCCGGTAGATCTTGAGCTTCGCGGCGACGATCGCGCCCTGCATGATCTGGAGCGTGCCGAACATGGCGTCGAAGCCGGGCGCGCGCGCCTGCGGCACCGGCCCGCCGGTCACGTCGACCGCGACGACCACGTCGGCGCGCCCGATCAGGTGGTCGAAGGGCAGGGGATTGACGGCCCCGCCGTCGACGAGGAGGCGGACGCCGATCCGCACCGGCCGGATGAGGCCGGGGAGCGCCATCGAGGCCGCGGCCGCCGGGGCGAGCGGGCCTTCCGTGAACACGGCCTCCGTGCGCCCGTAGTAGTCCGTCGCGACGACGTGGAGGGGGATCGAAAGCGCCTCGAAGGTTTCGGGCACGGCGTCCGGCCAGAGCCGGTCGAGGAGGCGCTCGCCGTCCAGGAGGAGCGGGTTGCCGAAGCCGGAGACGATGTCGGCGAAGCGCCCGACCCGCGACGCGATCAGCGCCGCCATCACCTCGGCACGGTCGCGCAAGCTGCGGATGGCGTGGTCGCGGATCGCCCGGCCGCCCATCCCCGCCGCATAGGCCGCGCCGACGACGGCGCCGATCGAGGTGCCGGCGACGGCTACGGGCCGCACGCCGAGTTCGTCGAAGGCCTCGAGCACCGCGATGTGGGCGAGCCCCCGCGCTCCGCCGCCGCCGAGCGCGAGCGCGAAGGTCGAGGCATCCGGGCGCGGGATGGCCTTTATCCTCCCCGCCCCTCGCCGAGCCGCGGCATGATCTCGACGAAGTTGCAGGGGCGGTGGCGGTTGTCGAGCTGGCTTTCGAGGATGCCGTCCCAGGCGTCCCGGCAGGCGCCGGGAGAGCCCGGCAGGACGAAGACGTAAGTTTCGCCGGCAAGCCCCGCGGTCGCCCGCGACTGGATCGTCGAGGTGCCGATCTTGTCGAAGCTGATGCGGTGGAACACCGCCGAGAACCCGTCCATGCGCTTGTCGAACAGCGGCTCGACCGCTTCGGGCGTCACGTCGCGTCCGGTGAAGCCGGTGCCGCCGGTGGTGATCACCACATCGATCCCGGGATAGGCGATCCAGGCCTTCACCTTGGCCCGGATGGCGTCGACGTCGTCGGTCACGACGGCGCGGTCGGCGAGGCGGTGCCCGGCCTTCGTCAAGCGCTGGACGAGGGCGTCGCCGGAGCGGTCCTCGGCGAGCGAGCGGGTGTCCGACACCGTCAGCACGGCGATCGAGAGGGGAATGAAGGCGCGGTCGGGATCGAGGCCGGGCATGGTTCCTCCGTCAAGGCGCGCGGACGCCCGCTGTTTAGCCCAATCCGGCGGCGTTTGCGCCCCGTTAAAGCCGGCCGTGGTTGACTGGCCGGAACCAGGAGGTTCTCGGGGTGCTTGCGCCTCACTTGCGGCAGGGACTGCTCGCGCGGCTCGATGCGTTGGCGAGGGGCGGCGACGTGCCGTGCGACGCCGTGCTCGACCTCATCGCCGACCTGTTCGTTGCGCAGGGCGAGGGCATGGGTGCGGCCGCCCGCGACGCCTGCCTCGACCTCGCCGCCCTGCTGATCCCCCGCGCGGCGCCGCAGGCGCAGGCCGCCGCCTTGAGGCGCCTCGCCGCGAGCCCGGCGGTGCCGCCGGACCGCCTTTCCGCCTGGGCCAGGGGACCGGCCGCGGTCGCGGCGCCCGTCATCGAGCACGGGGCGAGGCTCGCGAGCTCGGAGATTCTGGAAATCCTGCGCGTGTCGGGCCCCGAGCACGTGAGGGCGGCGGCGCGGCGGCCGTCGCTCGGCGAGGGCCTCGCCGACTACATCGTGGCCCGCGGCGACGGGCCGGCGCTCGCGCTCCTGCTCGCGAACCGCAGCGCACATCTCTCGGAAAAGGCTCTCGGCGCCGCCGCCGACCTTGCCTGGCGCGACGCCGGGGTGCGGGACGCGCTCGTCCAGCGCTCCGACCTGCCGGGCGACGTGGTCGACCGGCTCTGGCCCGCGCTGCACGCCGGCTTCAAGGCCCGGCTCGTCGCGTCGGGGTTCCGCTACAGCATGAGCGAGGTCGCGGAGGTCGGGCGCGAGGCCTCGGCCGCGACGGTCGAGGCGGTCCGCTCGGGAAGCCTGCCGCAGAGCGTCGACACCTACGCGGCGCTCGTGCGCGACAACCTCATCGGCCTCGACGAGGCGCTCGTCGAGATCATGCAGACCGGACGCCTCGTCGAGGCCGCGCAGCTCGTCGCCCGCTGCCTCAGGCTCGACGAGGGGGTCGTTCTCAACCTGCTCTACGGGGTCTACGACCACGGCCCGGCGGTGCTCGCCCGCCACGCCGCCTTGAGCGACGACGTGTGCCTGCGCATCGCCGAGGCGCGCGCGCGCCTGTCCTGGGTCCCGTCCACGGACCTCAGGCGGATGCTCGCGACCGCGAAGGGGATCGCGGCCGAGGAGGCGGCCGAGATCCTCGGCGCCCTCCAGGGCCTGTGGCAGGCGGGCGTCGCGAACACCGGCGAGCGCCGGCGGTTCAGAAGCGCGGCGTAGGCGCGAAACCTTCCGGGTCGGTGGCGCGCGCCTGCTTCGCGCGTTACCTGTCCATGGTGGCTCAACGGAAACGCCGGCAACCTCCGCCCGCCGAGGCGCCGCTCCTGCCGGAGCGCTTCGCGCGCTGGTTCACGAGCCGCGGCTGGACGCCCCGGCCGCACCAGCTCGCACTCCTCGAGAAGGCCCGGGCCAGGCGCTCGGCGCTCCTCGTCGCTCCGACCGGAGCCGGCAAGACGCTGGCCGGGTTCCTGCCGACGCTGGTGGATCTGGCGGAGGGGGAAGGGAGAAGCGCCCTCCACACCCTCTACATCTCCCCCCTCAAGGCGCTCGCCGTCGACGTGGCGCGAAACCTCGAGGCGCCGGCCCGGGAGATGGGCCTCCCCGTGCGGATCGAGACCCGCACCGGCGACACGCCGGCCCACAAGCGCGCGCGCCAGATCGAGCGCCCCCCCGACGTCCTCCTCACCACCCCCGAGCAGCTCGCGCTCCTCCTCGCCCACCCCGACGCCCGCGCCCTGTTCGGCGGCTTGAGGCGCGTGATCCTCGACGAGCTGCATTCGCTCGTGACCTCGAAGCGCGGCGACCTGCTCTCGCTCGGGCTCGCCCGGCTCTACCGCCTCGCCCCGGCGCTGACGGCCGTCGGGCTCTCCGCGACCGTGCGCGAGCCCGACGACCTCAGGCGCTATCTCGTGCCGCAGCCTGGGTCTTCCTCCCCCCTGAAGGGGGGAGAGCGCGCGCCGCTCGCCGACCTCATCGTGGTCGAAGGGGGCGCGCGGCCGGAGCTGCACATGCTCGAGACGGACGAGCCGCTGCCTCTCGCCGGCCACATCGCGGCGCAGGCGATGCCGGGCATCTACGACCTCATCCGCCGGCACCGCACGACCCTCGTGTTCGTCAACACGCGCATGCAGGCCGAGTTCGTGTTCCAGGCGCTCTGGGACCTCAACGACGACGGCCTCGCCATCGCCCTTCACCACGGCTCCCTCGACGTCGGCCAGCGCCGCCGGGTCGAGGCCGCGATGGCGGCGGGGAAGCTCCGCGCGGTCGTGTGCACCTCGACCCTCGACCTCGGCATCGATTGGGGCGACGTCGACCTCGTCGTCAACGTCGGGGCGCCGAAGGGGGCCTCGCGCATCATGCAGCGCATCGGGCGCTCGAACCACCGCATGGACGAGCCCTCGAAGGCCTTTTTGGCCCCCTCGAACCGCTTCGAGATCCTGGAATGCCGCGCCGCCCTCGACGCCGTCCACGAGGCCGCGCAGGACACCCCCGACGCCCGCGAAGGGGCGCTCGACGTGCTCTGCCAGCACATTCTTGGGATGGCCTGCGCCGAGCCGTTCTCGGCGGACGATCTCTTTGCGGAAGTCCAATCCGCCGC
This sequence comes from Beijerinckiaceae bacterium, assembly GCA_036389455.1. Classification (GTDB taxonomy): domain Bacteria; phylum Pseudomonadota; class Alphaproteobacteria; order Rhizobiales; family Beijerinckiaceae; genus JAJKJG01. Next base: position 99,344 of record DASVPW010000093.1, on the reverse strand, counting down.
GCCCTACGGCTGGATCGGACGCGAAGACTTCGACGACTGCCTCGCCTTCGTGGCGACCGGCGGCTACGCCCTGCGCGCCTACGAGCGCTTCGCCAAGATCAGGAAAGGGCCGGACGGCCTGTGGCGGGTGCGCGACGGGCGCACCGCGCAGCAGTACCGGCTCAACGTCGGCACCATCATCGAGGCGACGATGATCAAGGTGCGGCTCGGGCGCGGCTCGCGCGCGAAGCCCGGCACGGTGCTGCCCCGCGGCCGCATTCTGGGGGAGATCGAAGAATATTTCGCCGAGACCATGACGGTCGGCGACACCTTCTTCTTCGCCGGCGAGGTGCTCCGGTTCGAGGGCATCCACGGCGACGAGGTGCTGGCCACCCGCACTGCGCCGAGCACCGACGCCAAGGTCCCGTCCTACGCCGGCGGCAAGTTCCCGATCTCGAGCTTCTTGGCCGAGCGGGTGCGCGGCATCTTGGCCGATCCGTTCGAGTGGGACCGCCTGCCGGCGCAGCTCGTCGAGCTGCTGCTGTGGCAGCGCCGCCGCTCGGTCCTGCCCGGCCGGCGCGATCTTCTTGTGGAGACCTTTCCGCGCGAGAAGCGCCACTTCCTGGTCTGCTATCCTTTCGAGGGGCGGCTCGCGCACCAGACGCTCGGCATGCTGCTGACCCGCCGCCTGGAGCGGGCGCGCCTGAAACCCTTCGGCTTCATCGCCAACGACTACGGCCTCGGCGTCTGGGCCATGGGCGACATCACGGCCCGGGCGGGCGCCGAGACGCGCTTCCTCGACGATCTCTTCTCGCAGGACATGCTCGGCGACGACCTCGAGGCGTGGCTCGCCGAATCGGCGCTGATGAAGCGCACCTTCCGAGCCTGCGCCATCATCGCCGGGCTGATCGAGCGCCGCTATCCGGGCCAGGAGAAGACGCGGCGCCAGGTCACGTTGTCCACAGATCTCGTCTACGACGTGCTGCGCCGGCACGAGCCGCGACACGTACTTTTGCGCGCCGCGCGGGCAGATGCGGCAACGGGCCTCCTCGACGTGAGGCGGCTCGGCGTGATGCTCGACCGCATCCGGGGGCGAATCGTCCACAAGCCGCTCGACCGCGTCTCGCCCCTCGGCGTCTCCGTCCTCCTCGAGATCGGCCGCGAGCGGGTCCACGGCGAGGGCGCCGACGACGTGCTCGCGGAGGCGGAGGCGGCATTGCTCGAAGAGGCCCTGGCGTGACGGCGTTGCCGCAGTTGAAGTGCACCACCAGCGAGATCGCCGTCGCCGGCGAGGCCGCGACCCTCGATCTGTCGGGGGCGATGTACCTTTCCGGCCATGACGCTCTCGTGGTGGCGGATCTCCACTTCGAGAAGGGCTCCTCGTTCGCCCGGCGCGGCTCGCTCTTGCCCCCTTATGACACCCGCGAGACCATGGCGGCGCTGGCCCTCGCCCTCGACCGCTATCGCCCTTCGACGGTCATCGCGCTTGGCGACAGCTTCCACGACCTCGACGGGCCGGACCGCCTCCTCGACGACGACCGCGCGGCGCTCGCCCGTCTCCAGGCCGGCCGGACCTGGGTCTGGATCACCGGCAACCACGACCGCGCGCTGCCGCCCTCGATCGGCGGCGAGGTTTTCGAGGAGCTGACCCTCGGGAACCTGGTGCTCCGTCACGAGCCCGCCGCCTCCGGCGCGAAGCCCGTGCGAGAGCTTGCCGGGCATCTTCATCCGGTCGGCAAGGTGGTGATGCGCGGCCGCAGCGTGCGCCGCCGCTGCTTCGTCACCGACGGCGAGCGCTGCCTCCTGCCGGCGCTCGGCGCCTACGCCGGCGGCCTCAATGCCTGCGACCCGGCCGTGCGCGGCCTATTCCCGAGAGGCTTCACGGCCCACCTCATCGGCGAGGGCCGCATCTTCGCCATCGGCCAGGCGATGCTGTGCCGGGATTGAGGCTTCAATCCCTGCGAAAAATCACGCTGGCCGTCCAGCCGAAGAGCACGGCAAGCGCCGCGATGGCGAGGCCGTAGAGGAGGGACCATTCGCGGGCGATCCCCGCGACCTGCTGCTCGAAGCCGGTCTTCACGAGCTCGAAATTGGTCTGGGCGCGCGCCAGCATGACGTTGTCCGAGAACAGGACCACGTCGACCTCGTAGTTGCCGGGCGGCGCGACCGCCGGGATCGGCACCGGCGCTCGGAACAGCGCCGCGGTCAGGAACGTGACCCCGCGCGGGCTCTCGATGTAGAGGCCCTCCCGGCGCTGCAGCCGCAGGAGCGCCTCCCGGAACGGGCGGTCGGCGCCGCCCCGGGAGAAGGTGAAGTCGGGCGCGTTGACGATCGCCCGCAGGCCGACCCGGAACCGGTCCCGGAGCGCCTCGGTCGTGATCTCCTCGACCCGGCGCGAGGACAGCACCGCCATGTAGAGCGGCACGTCGGCGAAGCGCTGCTGCTCGCGGTTGAGCCAGATCGGGCCCATCGGCTCCTTCTCGCGCACGACGAGGGCCGCGCGCGGCCCGCGTACCGTCACGACGATGTCGTAGGTGCCGGCGCGGGCGATGGTCTGGGCATCCTTCTCGATCGCGCCGAAGACCACGATCGAGGCGCCGGTGTAGTTCGAGGTGATGGCGACCCGGGAGGTCGAGAGGGAGGCGACCACGCTCTCGGCCCGGGCGGGCGCCGCCGCGGCGAGCCCGAGGAGCAGCGCCGGAAGGACCGCAGGCCCCGGGCCGCTCCTCACGGCTTCATCTCCAGGATTTGCACCGAGAACGGCTCGGCCGGGCGCAGCACGAGCTCGATCGCAAAGCGCAAGCCGACCGCGAGCACCAGGATCGCGAGCAGGAACCGGAACAGCTCGGCCCTCAGGTTCCGCCCGGCCCGCGCCCCGAATTGGGCCCCGAACACGCCGCCGGCGATCAGCATCAGGGCCAGCACCACGTCGACGGCGTCGTTCACGACCGCATGCAGGATGGTCGCGGCAAGCGTCGTCCACAGGATCTGGAACTGCGAGGTCCCGACGACGACCGTCGGCGGCACGCGGAAGAGATAGAGTAGCGCCGGGACGACGATGAATCCGCCGCCGATCCCGAGCACGGCGCCGGCGAAGCCGACGAACAGCGCGAGCCCGACGATCGGGATCACGCTGGCGTAGAGCTTCGAGCGCGGGAAGCGCATCCTCAAGGGGAGGCCGAGGTAGGCCGGGTGGTCGCCGGCCCGCCGCGCGGGCCTGACGATGCCGCGCCGCGACCGCCAGAACTCGGTGACGCTCTCCTTCAGCATCAGGCCGCCGATCACCGTGAACAGGGTCACGTAGGAGACGATGATGACGAGGTCGAGCTGGCCCAGCCGGCGCATGAGGCTGAAGAACCAGACCCCGAGCGCCGTGCCGAGGAAGCCGCCGCCGAGGAGGAAGGCCGAGAGCTTGAGGTCGATTGCGTCGCGCCGCCACGCCGAGAGCGTGCTCGTCGTCGAGGAGGCGGCGATCTGCGCCTGCTGGGTTCCGACCGCGATCGCCGGCGGGATGCCGAGGAAGATCAGCAGCGGCGTCATCAGGAACCCGCCGCCGATCCCGAACAGCCCCGAGATGAACCCCACCGCCGCGCCCATGCCGAGGATGAGCAGCACGCTCACGGGAATCTCGGCGATCGGGAGGTAAATCTGCACTTTCGGACTCGTGCGGGCCGGAATCGCCGAGGAAGTATCAAGGGTTATGATGAACCCGAGCTTACCGGAATTGCGTCACAATGGGGCGCTGCGAAAGGGATGCCGGCAAGGTCTTCATCCGTGGCTTTCAACGGGCAGAGCGCGGCTGGCGTGGAGCTGGGGCATCGGGTAATTAAGTGGCGACATGGCAAAGTTTTTTGACTCTTTCCAATTTGGTGTTTGCCGCTTCGAAGTCGGCTTTGGCCTCTTCATCGGCAGCTGCTTCTTGCTCAGGGGTAATTTTGGTCCTGGTCTTCCTTGTCCTGGCCGGCAGCAAATCGCGACTACATGACGGTATGTTCTGGAAGCGAAGCGAGCTTCGTTGCCATCGATTGACCTTGGTGAGAAAGAACTTGGCCGAAGTCTCGTCGCTGCCGGTCATTCGCATGAGCAGGCACAGGCAGCCGATGGGCGTGCCGATGCCGCTCAGTTTCGGAAGGTCCGCCAGCCTCGTGGGCTGTGCCGCGGGAAACAGGACCTGAATGGCTCGTTGAAACTCTGCCTTCTTTGCCGCAGCGTCTCTTGCGTTCGAGGCTTCCGTCCCCTTTGACAGGTCGGCGTCGACGATAGCCTCCGGATAGGATGCGAGCAGCAGCGAGCCCCATAAGGTTAAGATGGTTTCGGCATGATGTCGAATATCCGTCGGATAGTTCTCGCGCTGGAATCGCTGCCAAGCGCGCGTCACGTGCCGCAGAACCAGAGGAGATGGTCCGCTGCGATCCTGCTCCCGCCTTGCCCTATCGAACGCTGTGTTGATGAGAGCAAGCCGGCTTAGCGCGAAAATATCGACTTTGTCGTCGCCGATATCGACCATTCTCTCGTATATTCTACGTGCTCGATTGAGGTTGGGCCGTTTCTTGTCATCTTTCTCGTCGGCTTCTGCCAGGGCGCTCGTCTCGATCAGGCCGGCGAGGAGCCTCGCCATTTCGGAATCATCCGGATGGTTGAGATACAACCGCTCCGCGAGGGCCTGGACCTGCTCCAAGCAATTTGTATTTCTTGAGAGGCGTTCGGTAAAATCCAGCGCGGCCTGTCGCGCGAGCGGCGTGAAACGATGGCCGGGCTGGAGAGCCTTGAGCATTCCGACCGAGGCCTGTATCGCGCTCCATGCGGTGGGCTTTTGGATTTTGGCCTCTTCCAAGAGCTGGTCCCATTCGTCGGCATCCTGCCCATCCTCATCCGCGTCAAAGTCATGGACTAAGACGGATTCTGCGTCCGTGGCCTTTTCGGGGCCGGCTCCGTGAAGGAGTTGACATAGTTCCCCCGGGGTGAGCCATACGAGTCCCACTTCGGCTCGCGCAAAAGCAGCAGCTTGCGCCAAGTCCTTTCCCAAAACGGATTTTCTAAAGAACCCGACCCAGGATGGCCTTGCTCCGCCCCCGAGATCATCCAGGATTCTCGTTGCCCGCCGGGCTGCGGCCTGCCGTCGTGTCCGGTTGGTATCGTCCGGATGTGGAGGATAGGTCTGCGAGCTCGAACTCGGCGCCAACCGCCGTGCGAGGGCGATTTCAGCGACGAAAATCAATCGTCCGCAATCTGTTGGAAGGGTCAGATTGCGCAGATGGCGCCACCACGGGATTTCATTGGCACGGGCGATATAGGTTTCAGCAAGGCTGAATTCGCTCCTGTCGATCGCGATATGGGCACGCACGGAATGCGCCCAGCACGCCGAAACCACGTCCTGCCCATCTGCCTGTTCCGCTGCCCTGAATGCTTCGCCGCGCAATTCTGAAACCAGGTCGGGATCGTTCGTGAAGCTCCGCGAAGCAGCTCCTTCCTGCTTGACACGGCGATAGAAGTACAATGCCGCCGTCGCAGGATCTGCGACGAAGGCGACTTCCTCGGCGATCCTCGCCATTTGCTTCGTCGTTTCGGCATCGTAGGTCTCATTGCTGAGAACGAGCCGTGGCGTGAGGCGCCTGTGCACGGGTCCCCGTCGAATATCAGCAGTCACCCTCAAGCAAAGGTATTGGTTTGGCTGCGGTTTCGGATTTGCCCCAGGCGGCTGGCCGGCCTTGGCATTATCTGCTATCTGTGCGGGTATCGAGTCTCGACACTCGCTGTCACTCGTACGCATGCAGCCGGGATGATAGCAGGTCAGCGCCAGATGGACCTCGCCGGGGCTGCGGCCGAGCAATGACCCTAAGGGCGTCAGCAGCTGCTCTTGAATGTTGAGCGAGAAATCACCCGACTTGACGACGATATTCGGTGGGTTCAAGACGGCTTGAAAATTTGGGTCGCGCTCACCTTTTACTACCGTGCGCATCCGCTCGATCTGATTGATCAACGCGTGTGTTATCTCCAGATTAAGCCAAGGATCTTTTTTCAGCGGCTCCGGCAGCTCGGCTACGGTAATGACAATCGGCGGATAAACGATCTGCTTGCCTGCCCATAATAATGCCATGAGGCCGATCACGGCGAGCAGCAGCGAAACGTAATGCTTGAGCCAATCGAATGGCGTGTCGCCTTTTGGTACGAAAATCCTTCTTATGAGGTTTGCAAGCTTTTTGAAGAGCGAAATAAGCATCCTCCAAAATTTGACAGCAATCTGAACAATCGACCTTACGCCGAGCCGAAACGCTGCGCCGATCCCTAGGCGGGGCCAAGCCCTGATGCCGGCTCGAGCCCAATCACGGAACTTCCTGAAAGCTCGCGCAGGGAAGTAAGAAATTCCGCCGCTTATCGCGGTCAAGCGTTTCGAAACCATGCCCCTCGCCTCGCAAACGGATCAATTGGCCCGAATATTCTTCTTTGCACAGGGGAGCGCGTCAATCCGAGCACCAGTCCTGCGGTGGACTTGAGGCTACCGCAGCGACATGTGTTTCATATATGCATCGCCGCCGGATTTAGAGGCCATTGGAGCCGCAGCCGGGTGGACAGTACGCTGCTCGACTGCTCGACTGCTCGACCTCAAGCCGAAGGCGGCAGGGACAAAGGCGCGCCTCCCCTCCGAAGAGGCGGCTGAGCCGCTACACCCGCTTGCCGGCCGCCGCCGGGCGGCTCGCGCTCGCCGGAGCGGGCGGCTTCGGGGCGGCGCTCGCGGCGGGCTCGGGCCAGCCCTGGGGCGGACTCGAGACCTCGTTCGCCTCGCGGGGCGCCGCCGCCGGCCTGAAGGTCTCGGCGGCGGCCTTGGCGGCCGCGAGGTCGGCGGCGGAGAGGCGCTGGCCGACCTCGTCCCGCTTCTTCGCCGCGTCCTCGTCGCCCTGGGCCGCCACGATCGAGAACCAAGTGTAGGAGCGGGCGAGGTTCTGGCTCACGCCAAGCCCGCGGGCGAGCAGCACCGCGAGGTTGAACTGGCTGTCCTTGATGCCGTGCTCGGCGGCCTTGCGGAACGACTCGGCGGCGGCGGCGTAGTCGGGCTTGCCGTCCGCGCCGCCCTCGGCGAGGAGGACCGCGAGGTTGTGCATGGCCCGCGCGTTGCCCTTCTCGGCGGCGCGCTCGTACCAGGCCTTGGCGAGGGCGATGTCGCGGCCGACGCCGAGACCCTTCTCGTAGTGGTTGCCGATGCGGTACTGCGCCGGGACGAATCCGCCCGCGGCGGCTTTCTCGAACAGCTTCGCGGCGAGCCTGAGATCCCGGGCGATGCCGCGTCCTTCGGCGAGCCGCGCCGCGAGCTCGTAGACGGCGGCAGGATCGCCGCCGAGCGCCGCCTGCCGCAGGCCGGCGAGGCCCTGCGCCGCTGGGATGTCGCCGACCGCCGCGACGTTCGCGATCTTCTCGGGGATGGGGCGCGGATCGATCGCGCCCGTGACGGCGGGGGCCGGCGCGGGCTGGAACGGCGCGGCGCCGCCCGGCAGAGCCGCCGTCTTCGCATCGGCCTTGGGCGGGAGCGCGAGGGCGCGGTCGTCCGGCCTCGCAGGCGCCGCGGCCGGCGTCGGGGGCGCCGCCTGGGTGGAAATCGCCTGGGTGGTCCTGGGCTCGTCCGGCTTCGGCTCCAGGGGGCCGGGCTGGACGGTCTCGACGGCCTTGCCGATGGGCTCGAGCGCGGCCGCGCCTGGATCCACCGCGGGAGCCGGCGCCGGGTCCGGGGCCGCGATCCGCGCCTCGGCCTTCGGAGGCGCCGCGGGGCCGGGCTGCGGGCCGCCGAACATCCCGCCGACGGTCTGGATCGCGCCAAGCGCAAGCACGATCGCGGCGAGCCCCAGGAGGATTGGGCGGCGGTGCTTGTCGAGGCCGCCCTTCATGCGGGCGGCGAGGCTCGCCTTGGCGCCCTGCGCCTCGGCCGAAGCCGCGCCTTTGGCCTTGCCCGGCTTCGCCTTGGAGTTGGCGGCAGCCTCGGCAGCGGCAGCCTGGGCGGCGCGGCGGGCCGCGGCGATGAAGCTCGCCTTGATGTCGACATTGGCCTCGGGCGCAGCCGGAGCAGCCGGAGCTGCGGCGCCCGGGCGTGGGCGGGCCGCGCCGGGCTCCAGAAGAACCTCTTCGCCGGCCGGCGGGATCGGCCGGTCGGCCTCGGTCAGCTCAAGGGAAGGGGGAGTGGCCGCGGCCTGGGTAGGCTCCCCGGCGCGGGCCGCGGGCATCGGCGCCTTGACGCGCACGGTCTGGGGCCGCTCGCCCGCCGGGCGGGCCGCCGGCTCGGGCGGCATGGCTTCGGGATCGAGGCTGCCGAGCCGCGAGACGACCTTCTCGAGCGCCGCATGGACGCTCTCGAGGGTCATCTGCATGCGCTTGTCGGTGCTGCCGCGATGGCTCTTGAGCTCGTCGAGGTCGCGCCGGATGAGCCCGAGCTCGGGCTCGTCCTCGCCGTCGCGGGCGCCCTTGGGCAGGGCCGCGAGCGTGTCGGCGACGGCGGCCTTGGCGGCGCGCTCGGCGGCCTCGTAGGCGCCGGTGCGCATGAGCTCGACCTGCGCCATGAGGTCGCCCATGGTGCGCTCGAGCGCCGCGAGCGCCGGGTCGCCGGAGCCGCGCTCGAGCCGCCGCGCCAGGATCCCCACCTGCTTCTCGAGGGCGTCGAGGGACTCGAGGCCGGCGCCGGGGCGCCCGGCCTGGTCGACCCGCTCGACGAGGGTGCGCAGCATGTCCTCGATCGGCTTGAGCTGCGGCTGGGGCGCCACGCGGGTCAGGGCCTCGTCGAGGCGGTCGAGGCGCTGGACGAGGGAGTCGATGCCCTCCGCCGGCGGGGCGAAGGTGATGCGCGGCTTCTCGCCGAGCCGGTCGAGCTTCTGGGACAGCGCCTCGATCCGCTCGGCGATGTCCGGCGAGGGCTGGGCGCGCAGGTCGCTCAGGGAATCGAGCTTGCGCGACAGCCCGTCGAAGCGGCGCTCGAACTCCTTCGAGTCGAGCTGCCGGCGGCCCATCTCGGCGAGGCGGTCGTTGAGCTCGGCGACCTGAGTCGCGAGCTGGTGGACCCGCTGCGGCTCGGCGAGGTCGGCGAGGTGGTGGCGCACGTCGAGGAGCTGCTGGGCGAGGCTGTCGACCACCTCCGGGTCGAGGCCCATGCCGGCGGCAGCGTCGATCTTGCGCGCAAGCGTCTCGAAGTCGCGCGACAGGCGCGCGTGCACGCCGGTGGCGACGAGGTCGGCGACGCGCCGCACCTCGGATTGGAGCTCCTCGACCGGACGCGCGACGGCGGCGAGGTCGCCGGGCTGGCGGGCGTTCGCGACCTTGACCGCAATGCCGCGGAGCGACTGCTCGAGGGCGTTGACCTCGTCCCGGGTCGCAAGCCCCCCGACCATCGTCTGGAGCCGCTCGATGTCCGACCTCAAGGCCGCGACCTCTGGCGATCGGCCCGGGCCGGGCTTGAGCGTGTCGAGCTGGCCGGCGAGGCGCGCGATGTCGCCGCGCAGCGACTGCAGGATGTCGCCGGGGACGCGGGGCGCCTCGTCGAGCTCGGCCTGGCGGGCGCGGATCTCCGCGACCGCGCTCTTTACGTCGGCCGGCGGCCTCGCGCCCCGGGGGGGCGGCGCCGCGATGCGGTCGGTGAGCTCGGCGATGCGGGTCTCGAAGCCGCGCAAGGTCGTCTCGATCGCGGCGTTCGCGCCATGGTCGGGCGCGCCCTCGGGCCGGGAGTCGGCCTTGGCGAGCTGCGTCTCGATGCGCTCGATCGCCTTGAGAGCGGACTCGATGGAGGGGCGGTCGCCGTCCGAGAGCTTGCGCTCGATCTCGTCGAGGCGGCGGGTCATCGTGGCGAGCGCGTCGCCGAGCACGGCCGCGGTGCGGTCCTGACGCTCGGCGGCGGTGCGCGAGGCAGCGGAGAGTCGGCCTTCCGCCCGCTCGATCCAGCTCGCCACCGAATCGAGCGCGACGGCGGTCTTCGCCGCCTGCTCGCGGCTGCGGCGCTCGGTCTCCTGCGAGGCGCGGGCGAGGATGTCTTCCAGTTCGTCGGCCGCGATGCCCGCCGGCTTGTGGGCGAGCTTCGCCACTTCCTGGAGCTTGGCGACGGCTGCGTCGAGTTCGTCCGCGGGCTCCGCACGCTTGCGTTTGGCGCCCTTGCGGGCCGGCTTCGCCTCGGCTCCGGCGGCCCCGTCCTTGGTGACGGCCGCGAGCCATTCCTCGAGCGACATCCCGGCGTGCCGGGCCGCTTTGCGGGCGGCGCTACGCGCCTCCGCATTGAGGCTGGCCGGCCCGAGAGGGGCGTTCCGTTTCGTTGCCGCGCTCATGGGCGCTCCTGCAGCCCAGGTCAGAGGCTTGGTCGGGTGCCCGGCTCGCCCCCCTGGCCGGGTTCCGGCAGGGCCGGCGAATCGAAGGCTTAAAGGTCCGTGAAGCCCCTCGTCCGGGCCTGCCCCGCAGCCGACTTTTGCGGTCCCAAGGTAAACAAGTCGTTAAGGAGCGCGGGATATCCCGCCGGGCCGAGGGATGACAGGTCCGCCCCAGGGGCGCCCGGAAGGTTTCGTGTGCTCAGGTTACCGTTAGCTGGCTGACGTAACGGCAGGCTTACTCCCCCGGAGTGCTCCGGAGCCGCAGGATGCGCCGATCCTGAACCGCGGGCGGCGGTCGCTTGCCGATGCCCCGGTTCATCCATTCCACGCCCCCGGCTCGACGGATCAAGGATAAATATGCACACCACAAACGCCCTGGCCGCCCCGGCCATTGATGCGCGGCGCACCGGCGAGGAGCACGGCCGGACCTATGCCATCGGCGACCTCGCCCGCGAGTTCGGCGTCTCCTTGCGGGCCCTGCGCTTCTATGAGGACCGCGGCCTCCTGAGCCCCATCCGCCTGGGCTCGGCCCGCATCTACGACGCCCGCCAGCGCGCCCGGCTCGAGCTGATCCTCAAGGGCAAGCAGCTCGGTTTCACATTGACAGAGATCCGGGGCCTCCTCGAGCGCGAGGAGCGCGGCGAGGACGCCCCGAAGCTGCGCCTCTCGGTCAAGCAGATCGACGACCAGATCGCCCACCTGGAGCGGCAGAAGGCCGAGATCGAGGGCGCGATCGCCGAGCTCAAGGGCCAGCGCCAGAAGGCGATGTCCTCCTAGCCGGCCGCGGCAAGCCAGCACGCCGGCTCGCAAAAAATTTGGCCGACCCTCTTTCCCTTCGCGTCAAGATAGTTTACATGTGAACTATCTCGACGACGGCCCTTTGATCCGTCGTCGCCACGCTTCAAGCGATTGGGTCAGGGGAGGGGATGGCATGCCGACCTACAAGGCGCCCGTGGAAGACGCGCTGTTCCTGTTGAACGACGTGCTCGGCCTCGAGCGGTACAACAACCTGCCGGGCTTCGCGGACGCGACGCCGGACGTGGTCGAGGCGGTCCTCGCCGAGGGGGCGAAGCTGTGCGAGGAGGTGTTTGCGCCGCTGAACCGCATCGGCGACCAGCAAGGGTGCAAGCGCCTCGACGACGGCTCGGTGAAAACGCCCGAGGGCTTCAAGGCGGCCTACGACGCCTACCGCGAGGGCGGCTGGATGGGCATCTCGGCCCCGCCCGAGTACGGCGGCCAGGGCCTGCCGACGACGCTCAACACCGTCATGCAGGAGTTCGTCTCCGCGGCGAACCTCGCCCTCGGCATGTACCCCGGCCTGACGCAAGGGGCGATCGCGGCCCTCTACGTGCACGGCTCCGAGGAGCAGAAGCGCGCTTATCTCCCGAAGATGATCGAGGGGACGTGGACCGGCACCATGAACCTCACCGAGCCGCACTGCGGCACGGACCTCGGGATGCTCAAGACCAAGGCGGTGCCGAACGGCGACGGCTCCTACGCCATCACCGGCACCAAGATCTTCATCTCGGCCGGCGAGCACGACCTCTCGGAGAACATCGTCCACCTGGTGCTTGCTCGCATCGAAGGCGCGCCCATGGGGACGAAGGGTATTTCCTTGTTTGTCGTGCCGAAGTTCCTGGTGAACCCGGACGGCTCGGTCGGCGAGCGCAACGGCGTGTCCTGCGGCTCGATCGAGCACAAGATGGGCATCCACGGCAACTCGACCTGCGTCATGAACTACGACGGGGCGAAGGGCTGGCTCGTCGGGGCCGAGAACAAGGGCCTCAACGCCATGTTCGTGATGATGAACGAGGCGCGGCTCGCGGTCGGCATCCAGGGCCTCGCGCAGTCCGAGGTCGCGTTCCAGAACGCCGCGGCTTACGCCAAGGACCGCCTCCAGGGCCGTGCGCTCACCGGCCCGAAGGCGCCGGACAAGGCCGCCGACCCGATCATCGTCCATGCGGACGTGCGGCGGAATCTTCTGACCATCAAGGCCTTCAACGAGGCGGCGCGCGCGCTCGCGCTCTCGGCCGCGCTCTCGTCCGACATCGCCCACCGCTCCCCCGACGACAAGGCGCGCCAGGCCGCCGACGACTACCTCGGCCTCATGACCCCGGTCATCAAGGGCGTCCTCACCGACAAGGGCTTCGAGAACGCGGTCTCGGCGCAGCAGGTGTTCGGCGGCCACGGCTACATCGAGGAATGGGGCATGTCGCAGTTCGTCCGCGACGCCCGCATCACCCAGATCTACGAGGGCGCGAACGGCATCCAGGCCATGGACCTCGTCGGGCGCAAGCTCGGCAAGGACAATGGGCGCGCCGTCATGGCCTTCTTCAACGAGGTCGGTGCCTTCTGCAAGGACAGCGCTGGCGACGAGGCCCTGAAGCCCTACGCGACGCCGCTGAGCCAAGCCCTCGGCCATCTGCAGCAGGCGACCATGTGGTTCATGCAGAACGCGATGGCGAAGCCCGACAACGCCGGCGCCGGCGCGACCGACTACATGCACCTCTTCGGCCTCGTGGCCTTGGGCTACATGTGGGCGAGGATCGCCAAGGCGGCGCAGGCGAAGAAGGCGCAAGGCAACGGCGTTGCCGACAAGATGGATGCGAAGCTCATGACCGGCCGCTTCTTCATGGAACGCATGCTGCCCGAGACCGGGATGCGCCTTGCGCGCATCTCAGCGGGGGCCGATGCTGTCATGAGCATGCCGGCGGAGATGTTCTGACAACACCTCTCCCCGCACAGCGGGGAGAGGCCGACTCGCACGCAAGTCGGATGTTTCCGACTTGCGCATCTTAAAAGGACCGAACTCGGGCAAGCCCGAGTTCGGTGCGAGCGGGTGAGGGGCCGGGTGAGCGTAATCCCCCAGACCCCTCACCTTAGCCCTCTCCCCGCAGGCGGGAGAGGGAATGAGGAGACCCCGATGCCCGACGCTTTCATCTACGATCACGTGCGCACCCCGCGGGGGCGCGGCAAGTCCGACGGCGCGCTGCACGAGGTGACGGCGCTGCGCCTCGCCGAGACGGCGCTGCGCGCGATCCGCGAGCGCAACAACCTCGACACGAAGATGATCGATGACGTGGTGCTCGGCTGCGTCGATCCCGTCGGGGAGGCGGGCGGCGACATCGCCCGCGCGGCGGCGCTCGTCGCCGACTACGGCGACCACGTGCCGGGCGTGCAGATCAACCGCTTCTGCGCCTCGGGCCTCGACGCCGTGAACTTCGCGGCCGCGCAAGTGATGGCCGGCCAGCACGACATGACGGTCGGCGGCGGCGTCGAGTCCATGAGCCGGGTCGGCATGGGGGCCTCGGGCGGCGCCTGGCCGGTCGACCCGCACATCGCGATCAAGTCGTACTTCATGCCTCAAGGAGTCTCGGCCGACCTCATCGCCACGAAGTACGGCTTCTCCCGCGACGACGTCGACGCCTACGCGGTCGAATCGCAGCGCCGCACCGGCCGCTCCTGGGACGAGGGCCGCTTCGCCAAGTCCGTGGTGCCAGTCAAGGACGTGAACGGCATCACGCTCCTGTCCAAGGACGAGCACATGCGGCCCTCGACCGACATGCAGTCGCTCGGCCAGCTCAAGCCCTCGTTCGTGCAGATGGGCGAGATGGGCGGCTTCGACGCCGTCGCGATCGACGCCCACCCCGAGGTCGAGTTCGTCAACCACGTCCACCACGCCGGCAACTCCTCCGGCATCGTCGACGGCGCAGCAGCGGTGCTGATCGGCACGAAGGAGGCAGGCGACGCCGCGGGCCTCAAGCCGCGCGCCCGCATCCGCGCTTTCGCCAACATCGGCTCCGAGCCCGCCATGATGCTGACCGGCCCCGTCGACGTGACGGACAAGGTCCTGCTCCGCGCCAGGATGACGAAGGACGACATCGACCTGTTCGAGATCAACGAGGCCTTCGCCTCCGTGGTCCTGCGCTATCAGCAGGCCTTCGACCTCGACCCCGAAAAGGTCAACGTCAACGGCGGCGCCATCGCCATGGGCCATCCGCTGGGCGCCACCGGCGCCATGATCCTCGGCACCGTTCTCGACGAGCTCGAGCGCACGGGCAAGGGGACCGCCCTCGTCACGCTCTGCATCGGCGCCGGCATGGGCACGGCGACGATCATCGAGCGCGTCTAGGCCGCGGGCCATGCCGAAGATCGACATCGCCGCGGTGCCGGTCCGCGAACGGACGGCCTACCCGCCGCCCTTCGACGCGGCCGTGAAGGGGCGCCTGTTCCAGGCCCTCGGCGACGCGGCCGGGCTGACGCAGTTCGGGGTCAACCTCGTGCGGCTCAAACCCGGCGCTGCTTCCTCGCAGCGGCACTGGCACGAGAACGAGGACGAGTTCCTCATCGTGCTTGAAGGCGAGCTCGTGCTCGTTGAGGACGAGGGCGAGACGATTCTTCGGGCCGGCGACGCCGCCGGCTTCAAGGCCGGCGTGCCGAACGGCCACCGTCTCCTCAACCGCACGGAGCGGGACGGGGTGTTCCTGGTCGTCGGCTCGCGGGCCCCGGCCGAGCGCGCGCATTACCCCGACCTCGATCTCCTCTACGAGAAGACCGACGGCCGGGTCCGCTACACCGACAGGGCAGGCCGGCCTTTCGCTTAAGACGCATGGCTCGGGTCAGGAGACCACGATGGACCTCACGCATTTCCGCTTCGACACCGACGCCGACGGCATCGCGACGGCGACCTGGGACAGCCCCGGGCGGTCAATGAACGTCATCGATCTTAACGTGATCGAGGAGCTGTCGCGCATCGTCGAGGCGGTCGCCTCGGACGCCGCCATCAAGGGCTGCGTCGTCGCCTCCGGCAAGGATTCTTCTTTTTCGGGCGGTGCCGACCTCACCATGCTCCAGGGCCTCGGCGCGTTGTATGAAAAATTCGCGCGCGAGAAGGGCGAGGAGGAGGCGATGCGCGTCTTCTTCGAAGAGTCGCGCAGGCTGTCGCTGCTCTATCGGCGCCTCGAGACCTGCGGCAAGCCGTTCGCGGCGGCGGTCCACGGCGCCTGCCTCGGCGGCGCCTTCGAGCTCGCGCTCGCCTGCCATTACCGCGTCGTCTCCGACGCGGACCAGACCCGCGTCGGCCTCCCCGAGATCAAGGTCGGGCTCTTCCCCGGCGCCGGTGGCACGCAGCGCGTCGCGCGCCTGATGCAGACCGGCGACGCCCTCCAGATGCTTTTTAAAGGCGACCAGATCCGCCCCTTGATGGCGCGCAACATGGGCTTGGTCCACGAGGTCGCACCGCGGCAAGAAATCGTCGAGAAGGCGAAGGCCTGGATCAGGGGCGGCGGCTCCGCGGTCGCGCCCTGGGACCAGCCGAAGTTCAGGGCGCCCTCCGGCAAGATCTACTCGCCGGCCGGCATGATGATCTGGCCGCCGGCGAACGCCATCTACCGCCGCGAGACGCACGACAACTACCCGGCCGCCAAGGCGATCCTGCAGTCCGTCTACGAGGGCCTGCAGCTCCCCATGGACCTCGCCCTCAAGGTCGAGTCCCGCTACTTCGCCAAGATCCTGCGCTCGAAGGAGGCGGCGGCGATGATCCGCACGCTGTTCATCTCCATGGGCGAGCTGAACAAGGGCGCCCGCCGCCCCGCAGGCGTGCCGGCGACGACGATCAAAAAGGTCGGCGTCCTCGGCGCCGGCTTCATGGGCGCGGGCGTCGCCTATGTGACCGCGAACGCCGGCATGGAGGTCGTGCTCGTCGACCAGACGCTGGAGGCGGCCGAGAAGGGCAAGGCCCATTCGCACAAGCTCATGACCTATCAGGTCATGAAGGGTCGCGCCAAGACCGCCGATCGCGACGCGCTCCTCGCCCGCATCACGCCCACCGCCGACTACGCGGCGCTCGCCGACTGCGACCTCGTCGTCGAGGCGGTGTTCGAGGACCCGAAGGTCAAGGCGGAGGCGATCGCCAAGGTCGAGGCGGTGGTGCGGCCCGACGCGATCTTCGGCTCGAACACCTCGACGCTGCCGATCTCGGGGTTGGCCAAGGCCTCGCAGCGGCCGGATCAGTTCATCGGCATCCACTTCTTCTCGCCGGTCGAGCGCATGATGCTGGTCGAGATCATCATGGGCAAGGACACGGGCGACAAGGCGCTCGCGACCGCCCTCGACTACGTGCGCGCGATCAAGAAGACGCCGATCGTCGTCAACGACGCCCGCGGCTTCTTCGCCAACCGCTGCGTCGGCGCCTACATCCTGGAAGGCCACCTCATGCTCGCCGAGGGCGTGCCGGCGGCGATGATCGAGAACGTCGCCCGCATGGCCGGCATGCCGGTCGGACCGCTGTCGCTGAACGACGAGGTCGCGATCGACCTCGCGCTCAAGATCGTCAAGGCCACGAAGGCGCAGGTCGGCGAGAGCGTGATCAACCCGGCCCAGGAGAAGCTCCTCGTCGAGATGGTTGAGAAGCAGGGACGCCTCGGCCGCAAGAACAAGAAGGGTTTTTACGACTACCCCGAGAGCGGGCCGAAGCGCCTGTGGCCGGGCCTCAAGGATCTCCAGGCGAAGCACCTCGATCCCGACAAGATCGACATCGGGGAAATGAAGCAGCGGTTCCTGGTGACCCAGGCGCTCGAGGCCGCCCGCACCGTCGAGGAGGGCGTCGTCATCGACCCGCGCGAGGCCGACGTCGGCTCGATCATCGGCTTCGGCTTCGCCCCCTTCACCGGCGGCGCGCTCAGTTACATCGATTTCATGGGCGCCAAGGCTTTCCTGTCCCTGTGCGAACGATTGCAGGCGAAGCACGGCGACCGCTTCGTCCCGCCCAAGATCGTCCGCGACATGGCCGCGACCGGCGGCACCTTCTACGGCCGCGCGGAGGAGCGGAAGGCGGCGTGAGTGCCGCCGCTTTCGTCGGGAGGCAGGAGGAATCCAGCGCCCCGCCGCCGGCGGTCTAAGCCGCTTTGGCAAGCCTCTTCGATATCGATACCACTTTGTCGTTGCTTAATATTTGCTCCGTTAGCAGCGCGATTCCTTCAACCAGAAGCATATTGGCAAGCTTGTCCGACAAGACTGAGCTTGTCTTCTCAAAATTCTTCTGCAGGTCGGCCGTGATCTCGTCCGCCAGCTTTGAAGCCAGCTTTTGAGGAAAGGTCCAGGCTTCATGAGCCATCCACGCGAGCAGGATCGGGATAAAGGCCCAGGCGAAGATCGTGGACATGGTCAAGCCAAGCTTGGCGGCCAGCAGCTGCGCCAACCCTCCCACGACCGAAGTCACGATGATGGCTTGAATTTTTGATGCGATCGCGGCCTTAAAAGCGGCGCTTGCCAGAATTTTCAGGATTATAGGCTGCAAGTTGTAAATGATCATTTTAACGGCGATTACTGCAATTTTGTGCCCCAACGGAGAAGCGATCGCGACCGAAATTCCTTTTGCTATCGTCGTCTTTATGGCGGCAACCGAGCTCTGCTGTGCCAGGGCATGCTGGATTTGAGCGCCCAAGGCTGACGTGATTTGAGATTTCAGATGGGCCGGGATTACGGACTTATGGCTTTGCATAATGGTGGCCGCGATGGAGGTAGAAAATTTTTTATCGGAGACCAGAAATTTTATCGTTGTAGCGCTGATTTTTCCCGAAATTCTTTTGATCTTTTTTGTAAAAATATCGGCTACGACTTTCGCAGTCGAGTCCGATAGGGCCGAATCGAGAGTGCTGCCCCTGAATTTCGTCTTGCGTATGAAAGCCAGCAACGCCTTGAGGTACTCGGGGCCGGGAGGATTTGGAGCATACCGTTGTGTGATACGGCCTGCTTTATTACGCGCCACAATCGTCAGGCATTCGGACAGGGTCTTGCTCGAAATATGGGCTCGAACCGCGGAGTGGACCGCCGGGACAATTTGACTTTTGGTTCCCCTGATCAGCGTTTGGAGTTCTGTGAGAAGCTTTTGGCGATCTGGCGATCTCATAGGAATTTCCAAATGGCTGCGGATACTTGCGATGTAAATAAACCTATGTCATTGCGCGAGTAAACCATGATAGCACGAGCCGCTGCAGCATGCAGCACCGTTTTGGCGGCAGTCCAGGGGAGGGCAGTGTCGACAAGGCCGGCGGCGCTCGCTTGCGTTGCAGGCTCGCCTCTTGCGGCCGGTCCGCGAATGAGAAAGGCTGCCGGCTCTCGATGTGACAAGCCGTGGTTCATCGCGTTTATTGGCTCGCTCCGCCCGCCAGACACTGTACGGGGATGCATGAACTCACCCTTCCCCATGATGGCCGCCTACAACGCGTGGGCGAACCGGCGCCTCTACGACGCCGCGGCGGCGCTGTCCGACGCCGACTACCGCGCCGACCGCGGCGCTTTCTTCAAGTCGATGCACGGGACGCTGAACCACCTCCTCGTCGGCGACCGCATCTGGATGCGCCGCTTCACCGGCGAGGGCGAGCACCCGAACCGCCTCGACGCGATCCTGTTCGAAAATTTTTCCGAGCTGCGCACAGCGCGCGAGGCCGAGGACGCGCGCATCGCCCGTTATATCGGCGGCCTCTCGGAGACCGACCTCGCCGGGATGCTGCGCTACCGCACGATCACGAACCCGCGCGACATCGCGCAGCCGCTCGTGCCGGCGCTCATGCACTTCTTCAACCACCAGACCCACCACCGCGGCCAGGCCCACTGCCTCCTCACGGGGCTGACGGGGACCGCGCCCTCCTTAGACCTCCTCGTCTACCAGCGCGAAACCGGCGCCGGGCTCGCCTGAGCCGCAGCTCTCAAGCGAGCGCGGCGCGGATCGCCTCGGCGTGGCGGCGGAGCGCGTCCTGCGGCGCCATCTCGCCGGTGTGCGGACGAAGCGCCACGCCCTCCCAGCGCGGCAGGACGTGGAAGTGCAGATGGAACACGACCTGTCCGCCGGCGCTCTCGTTGAACTGCTGGACCGTGATCCCGTCCGCCCTCATGCCCGCCTTCACGGCGCGGGCGAGCCGCTGCACCGTCGCGACGGTGCGGGCGAGGTCCTCCGGCGCGACGTCGAGGATGTTCCGGGCCGGGTTCTTCGGAATGACGAGGACATGGCCGTCGGCGCGAGGCATGACGTCCATGAAGGCAAGCGTGTGCTCGTCCTCGTAGACCTTCTCGCTCGGCAGCTCGCCGCGCAGGATCTTGGCGAAAACGTTCGAGGGATCGTAGGACGTCATGGCGTGCTCCGGGATCGGGAGCGCACCTTTTAAGTACCGGCCGGGCCGGGCTCAACTCTCGCGCAGTGCCGGAACGGCAGGGCCTCGGACAATTCCTCGGCGGCCTCGGCCACATAAGTCCGCTCCCGCTTGAGATACTCCGCGACGGCGCGGCGCAACGCCGGATCGGCAATGTCGTGCGCCGAATAGGTCTGGACCGGGCGGTAGCCGCGGGCGAGCTTGTGCTCGCCCTGCGCCCCGGCCTCGACGCGGGAAAGGCCGTGCGCGATCGCATAGTCGATCGCCTGGTAGTAGCAGAGCTCGAAGTGCAGGAAGGGATGGTCCTCGATGCAGCCCCAGTTGCGCCCGTAGATCGCGGCGTTCCCTAAGAAGTTGATGGCCCCGGCGATGTATCGGCCGGCGCGCTTCGCGAGGATCAGCACGATGCGCTCTGCCATGCGCTCGCCGACGAGCGAGAAGAACGTCCGGTTGAGGTAGGGGCGGCCCCATTTGCGCGAGCCGGTGTCCATGTAGAAGGCGAAGAAGGCGTCCCAGTGCGCTTCGGTGATGTCGCGGCCGGTCAGCGTCTCGACCGTGATCCCGGCCGAGAGCGCGTCGCGCCGCTCGCGCCGGATCGCCTTGCGCTTGCGCGAGGCGAGCGCCGCGAGGAAATCCTCGAAGGTCGCGTAGCCCTCGTTGAACCAGTGGAACTGCTGGTCGACGCGCTGCAGGAGCCCGATCTCGCCGAGCGCGTCCCAATCGTCCTTGGGCAGGAAGGTGAGGTGGGTCGAGGACGCGTCGACCTTGTCGCGCAACGCGCGCAGGCCCGCCACGAGGGCGGCCCTCCCGGTCTCACGGTCGGTGTCCGGCGCGACGAGGAGGCGGGGACCGGTGACCGGGGTGAACGGCACCGAGACCTGGAGCTTCGGATAGTAGTCGCCGCCGGCGCGCTCGTAGGCGTCGGCCCAGCCGTGGTCGAAGACGTACTCGCCCCGGCTGTGCGACTTCACGTAGCACGGCGCGGCCGCGATCAGGTTGCCCTCGGTCTCGATCATGACGTGCGCCGGCTGCCAGCCGGTGCGCCCGCCGACGCACTCCGCGTCCTCCAGCGCCGACAGGAAGGCGTGCGAGACGAACGGATTGTAGCGGTCCACTGCCCCGCCCGGCGCATCGGGGAGGGTCGCTCCCGGGTTGGCGAGGGCGTCCCACCGCTCGGGCGGAAGGGCATTGATGCCGTCCGCGATGCGGACCTGGATTTCGAGAGGGGTACGGCTCACGCGCGTCTTGGTTGCTTCTCAACTCGGGTCTGGGAGTTAGGTCGCGCCCGCACCCGGAGCAAGGCTCGGGCCGGAGTCGGGCCTGAACCCCTCGAACACGATCTGGTCGGCGTGGAGCGCCGCCCGGGCGCGGTCGGCCTCGGTGCGCACGGTCCAGGCCATGACCGGCAGCCGCTTCAGGTGCCGGCACAGGAACGGGGCCGCGCAGGGCAGGTCGCGGGCCCGCCACGAGAGGAAGTCGGGCTCGGTCGCCCGGAAATGGAGCAGGTTCGCCATGTCGCGGCGCTGCTCCGGGCTGAGCTTCTCCCACTCGTCGCCCTGATAGACACTCTCGGCCACGATGCCGCGGGGCATCTCCGGAGCGGTCGTCCGCACCGCCGCGACCACGAACGGATCGAAGGACTTTACGGCGAACGGCCCCCTGTAGGCCGAGAGGACGTCGATCGTTCGGTGCGTGAGCCGCGGGTCGTTGTCGAAGCGGCTCTTGATCTCGACGACGAGGGGCGTGCGCCCGGCGATGCGGTCGAGGAAGGCTTTCAGGGTCGGGATGCGGTCCGAGCCGCCGATGGTGAGAACGGCAAGCTGTGCCGCCGTGCGCTCCCGGACGGTGACTCGGGCGCCGATCAGCCGGTCGAGGGTGTGGTCGTGGAACACGACCGCGTCGCCGTCCGCCGTGTCCTGCACGTCGCACTCGATCGCGAAGCCCGCCGCGACCGCGGCGTCGGCGGCGGAGAGCGTGTTCTCGAAAACCCCCGCGCCCGCATCATGGAGCCCGCGGTGGGCGATCGGGCGGGCGACGAGCCAGTCGGGCGCGCTCATCGGACCTCGAACATCGCCTCGACCTCGACCGCGGCGTCGAGGGGCAGCTCCGCGACCCCGATGGTCGAGCGGGCGTGCCGCCCCTTGTCGCCGAGCACCGCCACCATGAGATCGGAGGCGCCGTTCATGACCTGCGCCAGCGCCGCAAAGGCCGGATCGGCGTTGATGAAGCCGCCGAGCCGCACGCAGCGGACGATGTTCTCCAAGTCGCCGAGGGCGGCCCGCATCTGGGCCAGCACGTTGATGGCGCACAAGCGTGCGGCCTCCTGGCCCCCCTCCAGGGAGACTTCGCGCCCGAGCTTGCCCTTATGGGCGTCGGCGATCTTGCCGTCCGCTCCAAGGCAGATCTGGCCCGAGACCACAATGAGGTTGCCGGTGCGCACGAAGGGCACGTAGTTCGCGACCGGGGCCGCGGCCGCCGGCAGCGAAATTCCGAGCTCCTGCAACCGCCTGTCGACCGCGCTCATCGCCATCACCTCGCCACCTTTGCCCCTTCTCGCCTATGCGGGACAACCTCGCAAGCCGCGTTGCCGCGACTCGACGCGGGGCCTATCTTTCCCATCGGAAGCTCAAGGAGAGAACATGCGGGTTCTCCGGATCCCTCTCGTGGCCGGCGTCCTCGCCGCGGCCTTTTCGGCCGAGGCCGCCCCGACCTCGCTCGCGCCGCACCGGGTGGTCTACGACCTCACGCTTGCCAAGGCGACCGGCACCCGGGGGGTCGAGAACGCCCGCGGCCGCATCGCCTTCGATTTTCTCGGCGACGACTGCGAAGGCTATGCCCTGAGCTACCGGCAGGTGACGGTGCTCGAGAGCGGCGAGGTCGGGTCCCGCACCTCCGACATGCGCACGACGACGTTCGAGAGCGGCGACGGCCGGACCTTCCGTTTCAAGACCGATTCCGAGATGGACGGAGCGGGGTCGAAGAAGATCGACGGCGACGCGGAGCGCAAGCGCGACGGCGGTCTTTCGGTCCGGCTCAAGCAGCCGAAGCCCGAACGCTTCGCCTTCGGCGAAGACCCGGTGTTCCCCTCCGACCATATGAAGCGGCTGATCGCCGCCGCGCGCGCCGGAGAGACGACCTTTGCCGTCAAGGTGTTCGACGGTTCCGACGACGGCCACAAGGTCTACGACACGCTCGCCGTGATCGGGCGCCGGATCGAGCCGGGCTCGGCTCCCGAGGTCGTCGAGGCCCCCTTGCGCACCGCGGCGATGCAGAAGCTCGACCGCTGGCCCGTGACGCTCAGCTATTTCCAGCCCGGCCGGGGCGAGCAGACGCCGGTCTATACGATCTCGTTCGAGCTCTACGACAACGGCGTCAGCCGCGCCCTCAAGCTCGATTACGGCGAGTTCGCCCTCAAGGGCGACGTCGCCCAGTTCGAGCTGATGCCCGAGAAAGCCTGTCAGCGCTGAGTCCGGAAGGCGAGGCCGCGCTGGACCGCGGCATCGCCGAACTTTTCCTTGAGGCGGTCGACCGCGGCCTCGCGCTTCGCATCGCGCACGACCTCCGGGTCGGCGAGGTCGCCCCGGTCCGCCTCCGCGGCGTTCCTCAGGTCCGCCGCGCCGACGCCGATGAGGCGGAAGGCGGCGCCGTCGCATTCGGCCTTGAGGAGGCGGCGCGAGGCGTCGAACAGGCGCCCCGCGAGCTGCGTCGGCGGCAGGCCGGAGGCCGTGCGGGTGCGGAGCTGAAAGTTCGAGTCCTTGAGCTTCAGCACGACGCTCGCGCCCGCGAGCCCGGCCGCCTTGAGGCGCCGCGACACCTTCTCGCACAGGCGCCACAGGATCGGCTCGAGCTCCTCGAAGCGGCTGATGTCGGTCTCGAAGGTGGTCTCGGCCGAGACGCTCTTCGTCGCCCGCTCGGGGCGCACCGGGCGGGCGTCCTCGCCGTTGGCGAAACGAATGAGCTCGGCGGCCTCGCGTCCGAGGACACGGGTCAGGTTGGGGAGGGGAGTCCCGCGTACGTGGGAGAGGCGCGTGATGCCGATCCGGGCGAGCCGTCCTTGCGCCGACGCGCCGATCCCCGGCACCACATCGACGGGGAGGTCGGCGAGCCTGGCCGCCGTCTCGGCCCGGCCAACGATCGAGAACCCGCGCGGCTTCTCGAGGTCGGAGGCGAGCTTCGCCAGGAACTTGTTGTGCGAGAGCCCGACCGAGACCGTGATGCCGATCTCGTCCTCGACGCGCTTGGCGAACCGGACGAGGGTCAAGGCCGGGCTCGCGTGGTGCAGGCGCTCGGTGCCGGAGAGGTCGAGGAACGCCTCGTCGATGGAGACCGGCTCGACCAAGGGCGTCAGCTCCAGCATGAGCGCGCGCACCTCGCGCCCGATCTTGCGGTACTTGTCGATGTTCGGCCGGATCACGACTGCGTCCGGGCAGGCCTTGAGGGCCTTGAACATCGGCATCGCCGAGCGAACCCCGAAGGTGCGGGCGACATAGCAGGCGGCCGCCACCACCCCGCGCTTGCCGCCGCCGACGATGACTGGCCGGCTCGCGAGCGACGGGTCGTCCCGCTTCTCGACAGTCGCGAAGAACGCGTCGCAGTCCACGTGCGCGATCGACAGCGCGTCCCGCTCCGGATGGGCGAGGAGGCGCGGCGAGCCGCAGGAGGCGCAGCGCGGCGCGCCCGCCGGGGCGTCGGCGAGGCAGTCGCGGCAGAGGGGAGGCGGAGCGGAAGCCATCGGAACGTTATTTCTCGCGCGGACCGGCGGTCATCTCTGGATTGTGAGTCGCCGGCTTCTATGCTGGAATTGTAGCGCGGAGATTGATCCGAGACTTTGCGGTGGGCAATGCCGATGAGCAGAACCACAATATTCTTGCAATTCGGCGGCTCGGTCGTGGTGTCGGACGTGCGCCCTCAAGGAAAGCCGGCGGTGCCACACGCTGGGGGCGCCGGGCCGGATGCCGAGCCAGCCCAAGGTGCTGAGAAAGGGGATGCGAGCCCGGCGACGGAGCCAGGCGGCCCGGTCGGCGCTGAGCCGGTCCGGACGGAACGGGATATCGTCGCAGAGCTTCAAAGCCGTTCGAGGGAGATCAGTGAGGTCGTCACGGAGAACCTTAGCGCGTTGCTCGAACACGCCGAGATGTTTCATGAAGACCGGCTTTCCGTGAAGGTGGAGGTCGATTTCAGCCCGGGAAGCATTCTGTTCGAAGGGATCGCCTTCGTGGCAGGAACTCTCATCGTGGGAGCCGCCACAAAGGAGATTCAAGATCTGATCCGGGCTGGGCTGAAGCAGGAGCTTCGGCGGGCCTTGAATTCGTACTTTGTTCCCGGCGCGCTGAAGTTCAACGTCAACGCGGTCGTTCCCTCCGGAGGCCCGCCGCTGAAGCAGGAGCCCCGTTCCGAGAGATGGCTTGGCGCCATCACGGCGTTGTTGCTGCTGATCATAGGCGGGGTAGGCATGCTTCTCGTCGATCAGCATCGCTCTCCTTCTTCCTCTACTCAGCGGACGACGACTCCCGACACGACCGCGGCGCGTTCTCCCCTGCCGAGCAACGAGCAGCTCTACCGTCAAGCCATCATGGAGGCCGCGGTGAAGCGTCCGGGCCAGGAACGTTCGCTGTCGACCATCGACACGAGCAAGCCCGTGACCGTGGTGTCCCTCAAGAGAAGGCCGCCGGAAAAGGACGACGGCAGCCTCTTCAACTACACCTGGGTCGCTCTCCCGGACGAGCTTCGGGCGCGCTGCCGCGGCAAAGCCGACCCGCTGCTTGCGATCCAGGAGATTCTGGGCCTGCCGTCCTACCGGACCGCGGCCGACCGGGATTCCAGCAATCTTTACCAGTTCACGGTCGATGCGAAGGACATGTTCCGCCCGTGCATCGGCAAGGGCGGCCTGGCCGACAACGCCTGCGGCATCGAGACCGTGACCGACGACCGTGAGAAAACAGCCTTTCTGCTGGACCATCTCTGGAAAACGTACCGGCTCGACTTCGACGACCCCGGCTACCCGTTCACCGGAATGGGGTGGACGTTCAATTGGAGCCCCGACGCGACCGACAGATTCGGGGTCTCCGAGTTCATCGTGAAGAAGGGCGCCAAGGCGCCTGAGGACAAGCCGATCAAATCCGTCAAGATCCCCCCGGCCGAGTTCTGCGGCCCGCCGGGCTAATCCTCCGCCTCCGGCGACAGCAGCCGCTTCGCCCGCACGACGCTCTCGGGGCTTGCCCCGATTTCGCCCGCGAAGGCGACGAGAAGCTCCTCGTCGGAGACGAGGTAGTCCATGAGCCCAGCGAGGAACCCCGGCTCCCCGGCCGCGGCCCGGAGGGTGTCGGGGCGGAGCCCCGAGACGTCGAGGAAGCGGATCAGTCGCTCGGGCGAGCCGGCGAGGAAGCTGAGCGCCTCTACGGCCATCGCCTCGGCGCGGGGCCGGTCCAGGGCCGCGGGACGGGGGCGGAAGCGGGGTTTGCCATTCATCAATGAGTCTCGGCTAAGACAGTGTCGGACGGATCGGGGGCGGCGTGAAGGCCGGCTTTTGCGGGTCCCAAGCCGGGCGGGACGGGAGTCATGAAGAAAACCGTGCTCATCGTCGAGGACAATGAGCTCAACATGAAGCTCTTCAACGACCTCCTCGAGGCGCACGGCTACGCCACGTTGAAGACCGGCAACGGCATCGAGGCCCTCGAGCTCGCGCGCGCCCACAAGCCGGACCTCATCCTCATGGACATCCAGCTCCCCGAGGTGTCCGGCCTCGAGGTCACGAAGTGGCTCAAGGAGGACGACGACCTGCGCGCGATCCCGGTGATCGCCGTCACGGCCTTCGCCATGAAGGGCGACGAGGAGCGCATCCGCGAGGGCGGCTGCGAGGCCTACCTCTCGAAGCCGATCTCGGTCGCGAAGTTCCTCGCGACGGTTCGCACTTATCTCGGCGAGTGAGGAATTTGAGCGCATGACCGCCCGCGTCCTCGTCGTCGACGACATCTTCCCGAACGTCAAACTGCTCGAAACCAAGCTCTCGGCCGAGTACTTCGACGTCGTCACCGCCATGAACGGCCCCGACGCGCTCGCGATCTGCGAGCAGGGCCTCGCCGACATCGTCCTCCTCGACGTGATGATGCCGGGCATGGACGGCTTCGAGGTCTGCCGCCGGATCAAGAACGCGCCGCTCACCGCGCACCTCCCCGTCGTCATGGTGACGGCCCTCGACCAGCCGAGCGACCGCCTGAAAGGGCTCGACGCCGGCGCCGACGACTTCCTGACCAAGCCCGTGGACGATACGGCGCTGATGGCCCGCGTACGCAGCCTCGTGCGGCTGAAGGCCGTGACGGACGAGATGCGCACCCGCGCCATGGCGTCCCGCGACTTCGGCATCGGCGACCCGCTCGCCGCCGCGGTCTCCGAGACCGGCCTCAACGCCAAGGTCCTCCTCGTGGACGACCGGGCGAGCTCCTACGAGCGCCTCTCGGCGGCGCTTGGACAGTACCACCGGGTGGAGGTCGAGCGCGACCCGCATCAAGCCCTGATCAAGGCCGCCGAGGGCTCGTTCGAGCTCGTCCTCGTGAGCCTCGACCTCCAGGGCTACGACGGCCTTCGCCTGTGCAGCCAGCTGCGCTCCCTCGACCGCACCCGCAACGCCGCCGTGGTCATGATCGCCGAGGCCGACGACAAGGCCCGCGTCCTGCGCGGCCTCGACATCGGCGTGCACGACTTCCTCGTGCGCCCGGTCGACCGCAACGAGCTCGTCGCCCGCGTGCGCACGCAGGTGCGCCGCAAGCGCTTCTCGGACTCATTGCGCGAGGCGGTCCAGAACTCGATGGAATTGGCCATCACCGATCCGCTCACCGGGCTGCACAACCGCCGCTACCTCGACAGCCACCTCGGCGCGCTGTTCGACGAGGCGGCGGCGCGGGGGCGTCAGATCTCGGTGCTCCTCCTCGACATCGACCGCTTCAAGGCGATCAACGATTCTTACGGCCACGACGCCGGCGACGAGGTGCTGCGCGAGTTCGCGGTCAGGGTCCGGGCCCACACCCGCGGCATCGATCTCCTGGCCCGCTACGGCGGCGAGGAGATCGTCGTCGCGGTGCCGGACACCGCGGTCGACGGCGCCGAGGCCGTCGCCGAGCGCATCCGCGAGCGCATCGAATCGACGCCGTTCCCGATCCACCGCGGCACGCGGGCGATCCCGGTCACGGTCTCGATCGGCGTCGCGGCCCGGCAGGCCGGCGACACGGCGGCGAGCGAGATGATGAAGCGCGCCGACCTCGCCCTCTACCGGGCGAAGCAGGAAGGCCGCAACCGCGTCGTCGCGACGGCGGCGTAAAACCCCGAGTCTTCAGCGGTTCCGAGCGCCTGCAGCCATCCGCTTCGGAGCCCTAATCCTTAATGTTAACAGACAATTAAGCCCGTCCGGAGGGCCCTGTCCCATTGTGCCGGGGCGGCCCGGCTGTACCTTGCAATGGAAGGCCGGACGGGAGACCGTAAGGCCGACAGGAGCCCTACGGGTGCCCGGGTCCGCCGCATCTCCCGGGCAGTTCGTGGGCTAGGCCGGCCTGGGGGCGGTTCGTGCCTCCTCATCGCCGCTCCCAGCCGGCCACCTCATCCGGAAAGGACGCCCCGAGGGGCGCCCTTTTCCTTGCCGGGACGGGCGCTTCAACGAGGAGCGGGCGGAGCCCGCCCGAAGGCGAGCCAGGCTGCAACCGCCGCCAGGACCGTAAACCCGCAGACCGTGCCGATCACCGCTCCCCGCAGCCCGAGCGCCGGGATGAGCAACGCGGCGGTCGGAACGGCGGCCGCGAGCGCCAGGATCGGCGGCGCCAGGATCGCGGAGGACCTTCCCCGGGCCTGCAGGGCGCCCTGGCAATACTGGTACAGGGTCGCCAGCATGACGGCGGCGAGGAGCCCCTGGAACGCTCCGGCCGCGGGCCGGAACGCGGCGCCGAACAAGAGCGGGACCAGCACCGGAGCGAGCGCCAGCGCGGCGAGGCAGGCCGCTCCCATGAGGCCGCAGAGCATGAGAAGGCCGCGTAGGCCCGGGCGCGCGCCGGGCGCGCCGACAAGGTGCGTCGTCAGCACGCCGGAGGCCGCGACCGGCAGCACGATCATGATCTCGAACAGGGCGACGGCGACGCTGTAGTGGCCCGCCTCGGCGAGCATCCCGCCGCTTCCGAGCATGACGAGGGGCGCCCGTGGTAGGGCGAACAGGGCGAGGCCGGCGGCCCAGCCGGCCCCGAGCCGCGGCGCGATCCGGCGCATCAAGGCAAGGCTCGGGCGAAGGGCGTGCGACGGGAGGAGGGCGAGGATGAGCGCGAGCTGCACGGCCGCGATCCCGGTGTTGAGCCACACCGCGCTCGCGAGGTCTAGCCGTCCCGCCGTCCAGAGCGCTCCCGCGCCGAGGAGCAGCACGAGCCTCGGGCCGAGATGGCTCAAAAGAATCGGCCAGGGCCGCTCCCGGATCTGGATGAGCGCGATGATGGAGACCGCCGCCGCGGTGAGCGGCACGGCCGCCCAGGCAACGGCAAGAAGCCTTCCGCCAAGACTCGCGGGAAGGCCGGCCCAGGCGTAAGCCAAAAGGGGCAGCCCGAGCAGGGTGCCGAGGAGGCTGAGCGCGATGAGGGTCGCCGCGAAGGCGGGCTCCCGGCCGACCTCGGCCGCGATCCCCCGCACCGTCTGGCCCGGCGCGAGCGCCGCGACCTGGGCCGCGATCCCCGCGAGGGTCAGCACCCAGGCGTAGATGCCGCGCCCCTCGGGCCCGAGCGCGCGCGCGATCAGGACCGTTGCGACGAAGCCGACGGCGAGGGCCAGAAGCTGAGCGAACGTGAGGAGCAGCGTCTGCTCGACCAGGCGACGTCTGACGGCCATTCCCCCGCGCTCGTTGCGGCCGTTGGATACCGTGCTCCCGCAGCGGGTTGCAAGACGGGGTGCTCTGACGGACCGAGGAGAAGACGAGAGGAGGCTAGCGCTCGTCCGGAAGCGGGGGGATCATGGGCGCCCAGTGGGTCGGCGCCGGGATCGGATCGCCGCTCCAGGCATGGTGCCACGCGCCGTCGCGATTGCGCACCGCGACGACCGGCGTGCCGCTGCCCTGGAGGAGCACCAGAAGGGCTCGCCCGTCCCGTGGGGCCGTCTCGATCGGGAGCCAGCGGGCTTCGCCGCCTTGATCCTGCTGCACGCGGAAACAAATGGTCCTGCTGAAAACGGGGGCACTTGTCGCGTGCGCCGCGCCGCGGGCCAATTCCGTAATTTTTACGATCCGGCCGTGTTCGGCTTCTTGCGGCGGCCCGCGTGCCGTTCAGTCGATAATGCCCCGCCGCATCGCCTCGGCGACCGCCTGGACCCGGTTCACGGCGCCGAGCGCTGCCGCGGCGCCCGCCAGGTACTGCTCGACCGTCCGCTGCGAGAGCGAGAGAATGACCGAGATCTCCCAGGCGGTGCGCCCTTCCGCGGCCCACTTCAGACATTCGAGCTGTCGCGGTGACAGCACCGGCGCCGGGGCCGGTGACTCCTCCCCGCCGAGGAGCGCCCGGGCGCGCCCTTCGGCGTAGAGCGCGACGAGGTGCAGGGCCGCCCGCTCGGACTTCGTCGGCTTGAAGCTGCCGGCGCTGAAGCTCGCCCCCGCCTTGATCCCCTTCGGCGTCGAGACGGAGACGGACACACCCTCCACGAGGCCGAACTCCGGCGATTCGTTCATGACCCGGGACGGTCCAGGATCGGAGCGGTCGTAGGGCGCCTCGCTCCACGCCACAGGGAGGCTCGTGCGCCGGATCTGCGCCATGACGGGGTCGACGTGGGCGTAGCCGTTCTCGTCGTAGCGTCGCATCCACCCCTCGGGCCAGCCGGAGACGAGGACGTAAGGGGCAAAGCGCTCGCCGGGCTCGGGCAGGCCGGCGATGCAGAAGCTCTCGTAGCCGAAGAGGCGGCCGAGCTTCCGCAGTTCCTCCACCACGCCGGCGACGCTCGCTGCTTCGTCGAGACGCGCGATCCCGTCGAAAGCCCCCTGTCTGATGTTCGGCACGACTGCTCCACCCACGCCTGACGCAGGGGCATGTAGCAGCCCTGGTTTCGCACAAAAAGACGGCCGGTGCGTCTGTACGGTCGTAGTCGCGGCGGCTCGTCAGGCCTTCGCCTTCACGTACTCTCCCGGCGCGTCGCAGAGCGGCTGGAGCTTCCCGCCGCCGGGCTCGCGGGCGGGGACGCGCTCGGGCGCTTGGCGTTCGATCCACTGGATCCAGTACGGCCACCACGAGCCCGGATGCTCCTCGGCCTTCTCGACCCATTTCTTGAAGTCGCCTTTCGGCGGCCCGCCGGTCCAGAACTGGTACTTCGGCTTTCCGGCCGGGTTCACGACCCCGGCGATGTGGCCCGAGCCCGCCATCACGTAGTCGACCGGGCCGCCGAAGGACTTCGAGCCTTCGAACACGGAGAGGGCCGGCGCGATGTGGTCCTCCTTCGCCGCGAGGTTGAAGATCGGGATCTTCACCTTCCCGAGATCGAGCTTGACGTTGTCGAGGATCATCTCGCCCTTCGTCAGCTTGTTCTCGAGATAGCAGTTGCGCATGTAGAAGGCATGATTCGCCGCCGGCATGCGGGTCGAATCGGAGTTCCAGTACAGGAGGTCGAACGGCATCGGCGACCGGCCCTTGAGGTAGTTGTTGATCATGTAGGGCCAGATCAGGTCGTTCGGGCGCAGCATGTTGAAGGCGTTCGCCATGCGCGAGCCCTCGAGGTAGCCGCGCTGGCTCATGCCCTCCTCGAGCGCCTTGAGCTGCTCGTCGTCGACGAAGACCTTGAGGTCGCCCGCGTGGGTGAAGTCGACTTGGGTCGTCAGGAACGTCGCGCTGTCGACCCGGTCGTCGCCGGTCGCCGCCATGTAGGCGAGGGCGACGGCGAGCAGCGTGCCGCCGACGCAGTAGCCGATCGTCGTGACCTTGCGCTCGCCCGTCGCCTGCTCGACCGCGTCGAGGGCCGCGAAGATGCCCTCGCGCATGTAGTCGGAAAAGTCCTTGCCGGCGTGGCGCTCGTCCGGGTTCACCCAGGAGATCACGAACACGGTGAGCCCCTGCGCCACCGCCCAGCGGATGAAGCTCTTGTCCGGGTTGAGGTCGAGGACGTAGAACTTGTTGATCCAGGGCGGCACGATCAGGAGCGGGCGCCGGAACACCGTCTCGGTCGAGGGCGCGTATTGGATGAGCTCGATGAGGTCGTTGCGGAGGACGACCTTGCCGGGCGTGTTCGCCATGTTGACGCCGACCTGGAACCGCTCCGGGTCCGACTGGCGCATCTTCAATTCGCCCTTGCCGGCCTCGATGTCCTCGGCGAGCATCTTCATGCCACGCACGAGGTTCGCGCCGTTCTCCTGGATGGTGGTCCGGATCAGCTCGGGGTTTGTGGCCAGGAAGTTCGAGGGCGAGAGCGCGCTCGAGAGCTGCTTGACGTAGAACTCGGCCTTGTGGCGGGTGTGCTCGTCGAGCCCTTCGGCATCCGCGACGAGCTTCTCGGCCCAGCGCGAGGTGATGAGATAGGCCTGCTTGAGGAAGTCGAAGACCGGGTTTTGCGACCACTCCGGATCCTTGAAGCGGGCGTCCTTCGGGTCGGGCTCGGCGACGGGCTTCGCCTCCTCGCCCTGGACGCGCTTGAGGGTCGTCACCCACAGGTCGAGGAAGGTGGACCCGAGCCGCGACTGCGCCTCGATCGCCTTCTGCGGGTCGACGAGCCAGTATTCCGCGACTTGGCCGAGCGTCTTGACGTAGTCGCTCGCCTTGTCGGCGAGGCCGGTGTTGGCGCGCTGCTCCTCGAGCGGCTTGAGGTAGGCCGCCGTCGCCTTGCCGGCCTCCTCGACGAGCGCGGCCATGTTGCGGGACAGCTCCTCGACGTTCGGGAGCGGAAGCGGCGGCGTGCCGGGAGGGGCCTGAGGCGCTTGCTGCGGCGCTTGCGGCATGGCGGGCGTTTCCTCGATGGAGGCCCTGGACCTTGCAAGGTCCGGGCCCTCTTTTCGTCATTTTAACGCTCTAGCGACCAAAATCGCCAGAACGATTATGGTTCGGGCCGAAACGTCGCTTTTCGGGGAGCCAAGTGCTGATGGGCCGCCTGCCGGGTCGGAACCTGCTTTTGTGCGTGTGCGCCGCGTCGGCCGCGGTCCTCGCCGGCTGCTCCGGCGACACCAACTACGTCCGCGACGGGTTCGTGGCGGTGGGGGTCGGGGCCGAGCGGAAGAAGGCCGCCGACTTCGTCGAGGGCAGCCGCCCGGCGGCGATCGACTATACGCCGGTCGGGGTCGCTCCGCCGAAGCGCGCCGTCGCCGCGAAGCACCCTGGCGCCGTCAAGGGGGGCGAGGCCGAGATGGACGCGCTCCGCGCCGCCAACGAGGCCCGGGCCAGCGAGGCGAAGGCGGCCGGCGCGGCGGTCGAGGCGCCGAAGCCGCCCGTCGTCCGGTGACGCCCAGCCGAGGGCTGCAACGAATCCGCCGACCTGCTACACCACTCGCCACCCCGCCCGCACCGGCACCTTGAGGACCCCTCGATGCACGAGTTCCACCGCATCAAGCGCCTGCCGCCTTACGTCTTCGAGCAGGTCAACAAGATCAAGGCGCAGGCCCGGGCCCAAGGCGCCGACATCATCGACCTCGGCATGGGCAATCCCGATCTCCCGGCGCCGCCGCACGTGATCGAGAAGCTGTGCGAGACGGCGGGCAAGCCGCGCACCGACCGCTACTCGGCCTCGAAGGGCATCGCGGGCCTGCGTCGCGCCCAGGCCGGCTACTATCTGCGCCGCTTCGGGGTGAAGCTCAATCCCGAGACCCAGGTCGTCGCGACGCTCGGCTCGAAGGAGGGCTTCGCCAACATGGCGCAGGCCATCACCGGGCCCGGCGACGTGGTGCTGGTGCCGGACCCGAGCTACCCGATCCACGCCTTCGGCTTCCTCATGGCGGGGGGCGTCATCCGCTCGGTGCCGGCGGAGCCGACGGACGCCTTCTTCCCGGCTCTCGAGCGGGCGGTGACGCGCTCGATCCCGAAGCCGATCGCGGTCGTCGTCTGCTACCCGTCGAACCCGACCGCCTACGTCGCCGACCTCGACTTCTACCGCGAGCTCGTGACCTTCGCGAAACGGCACGAGCTCATCCTCCTCTCCGACCTCGCCTATGCCGAGGTCTACTTCGACGACCGTAGCCCCCCGCCCTCCGTGCTGCAGGTGCCGGGCGCCATGGACGTCGCGGTCGAGTTCACCTCGATGTCCAAGACCTTCTCGATGGCGGGCTGGCGCATCGGCTTCGCGGTCGGCAACGAGCGGCTCCTCGCGGCCCTCGCCCGCGTGAAGTCATACCTCGACTACGGCGCCTTCACGCCGGTGCAGGTCGCCGCGACCGCGGCGCTGAACGGCCCCGAGGACTGCATCCGCGAGATGCGGGCGACCTATCGGCGCCGCCGCGACGTGCTCGTCGAGTGCTTCGCCAAGGCCGGCTGGCCGATCCCGGCCCCGTCCGCCTCGATGTTCGCCTGGGTGCCGATCCCCGAAAAATTCCGCTCCCTCGGCAGCCTCGAGTTCTCGAAGCTCCTCGTCGAGAAGGCCGACGTCGCGGTCGCGCCCGGCATCGGCTTCGGCGAGCACGGCGACGACTACGTGCGCATCGCGCTTGTCGAGAACGAGCAGCGCATCCGCCAGGCCGCCCGCAACATCCGCCGCTTCTTCGACACGGCGGACAAGACGCTGCACAACGTCGTGCCGATGGCGAAGGTGGGATGACCCTCTCTGCAAGAGGGGCGAGGGTCAGTACCCGCGCTCCGGATCGACGAGGTTTTGCAGCGGGGCGCCTCTGAGATAGCGGTCGAGGTTGTCGGCGAAGATCGCGACGCAGCGGTCCATGTAGACGGCGTGGTCGTCGACGCTGCAATGCGGCGTCATGACGAGGTTCGGCGTCGTCCAGAACGGGCTCTCGGGCGGCAGCGGCTCCTCGGGGAAGACGTCGAGCACCGCCCCGCCGAGGGTCTCGTCGGCAAGCTTCGCCCGGAGCGCGTCGCAGTCGAAGACCTTGGCCCGCCCGACGATGACGACCCCGGCGCGGCGGGGCAGGAGGTCGAGCCGGCGGCGGTCGATCAGGCCTTGGGTGTCACGCGTCAGCGGCAGCGAGGAGACGAGGAAGTCGGTTTGCGGCAGGAGGTCGTCGATCTCGGCGAAGGTGACGGACCGGTCGACGTGCGCGCGCGGGCCGCCGGACCGGCTCACTCCGATTGTTGTAACCCCGAGGAGCTTGAGGAGCCGGGCGCCCTCGCCGCCGATCGCGCCGACGCCGAGGAGCATGGCGCGCTTGCCCGAGACGGTGCTCTCGAAGCGCGGGGCCCAGCGCCGGCGCTCCTTGTCGGTGGCGAAGCGCGGGATCGCGTAGTTCAGCATCAGCACCGCGGTCAGGATGAACTCGCCGCCCTTCTCGCGATGGACGCCGCTGGCGTTCGTCAGGACGGCGCCGGGCGGCATCAGCGGCAGAAGGCCCTCGACGCCGGCCGAGATGCTCTGCACCCACTTCAGCCGCCTGGCGAACGCGAGCGATTTCGGCTTGCGGACCGCGAACAGGATCTCGGCGTCGGCGGCGATCTCGGCCGCGCGCGCCGGCTCGTCGTTGACGGTGACGGCGACACGGTCGCGCAGCTCCGGCCTTTCCGCGAGCATGCGCTCGAGATGCGCCGGCGTGAAGCGAAGCGCCGGCTCCGTCTCCGGATTGTTCTCGACGTGGATGCGGATCGATGCTTGGGGCAAGATGCGGGCTCCTGCGGTCACCGCGCCCGTGCGCGCCGGGAGTTTCATCGGCGCACTGGTAGGCCGGTTTCGGGCCGATGCAATGCCGGCCCGATGGCGAAGGCGAGATAGCATGTTGACGCCGATCACCCTATTCGCGAGTAGTGCACCGGCAACGCGCGGACCCTTCGCATGGCGACCATTCTTCGGAAGCTTCCCGTCGGCCAGAAG
This sequence comes from Beijerinckiaceae bacterium, assembly GCA_036389455.1. Taxonomy (GTDB): domain Bacteria; phylum Pseudomonadota; class Alphaproteobacteria; order Rhizobiales; family Beijerinckiaceae; genus JAJKJG01. The sequence continues at coordinate 63,940 of DASVPW010000093.1, read as the reverse complement.
GTCGGCATCGCGTTTTCCGGCGGCCTCGACACCACGGCGGCGCTGGTCTGGATGCGTGCGAACGGCGCGATCCCGTGCGCCTATACGGCGAACCTCGCCCAGCCCGACGAGTCGGACTACGACGCGATCCCGCGCAAGGCGAAGGAGCACGGCGCCGAGGACGCGAAGCTGATCGACTGCCGCAAGCAGCTCGTCGCAGAAGGGATCGCCGCGATCCAGGCCGGCGCGTTCCATGTCTCGACGGCCGGCGTCACCTACTTCAACACGACGCCGCTCGGGCGCGCCGTGACCGGGACGATGCTCGTCGAGGCGATGAAGGCTGACGACGTCAACATCTGGGGCGACGGGAGCACCTATAAGGGAAACGACATCGAGCGCTTCTACCGCTACGGCCTTCTCGTGAACCCAAGCCTGCAAGTCTACAAGCCTTGGCTCGACCAGCAGTTCATCGACGAGCTGGGCGGCCGTAAGGAGATGTCGGAATATCTCAACCGCAAGGGCTTCAGCTACAAGATGAGCGTCGAGAAGGCGTACTCGACCGACTCGAACATTCTCGGCGCGACCCATGAGGCGAAGGATCTGGAGTTCCTCGACAAGGGGATCACGATCGTCGAGCCGATCATGGGGGTGAAGTTCTGGCGCGAGGACGAGCCGATCAAGCCCGAACGCGTGACGGTCGCCTTCGAGGAAGGCCGGCCGGTCGCGTTCAACGGCAACACGTTCCCCGACGAGGTTGCGCTGATGCTGGAAGCGAACGCGATCGGAGGACGCCACGGCCTCGGCATGGGGGACCAGATCGAGAACCGGATCATCGAGGCGAAGAGCCGCGGCATCTATGAAGCGCCCGGCATGGCACTGCTGTTCATTGCCTACGAGCGTCTCGTCACCGGCATCCACAACGAGGACACGATCGAGCAATACCGCGGCGACGGCCGCAGGCTCGGGCGACTGCTCTACCACGGCCGCTGGTTCGACCCGCAGGCGCTGATGCTGCGCGAAGCGGCGCAGCGCTGGATTGCGCGCGCGATCACGGGCGAGGTGACGCTGGAGCTGCGCCGTGGCAACGACTACTCGATCCTCAACACCGTGAGCCCGAACCTGACATACAAGCCCGAGCGGCTGACGATGGAGAAGGGCGAGGAGTTCTTCACCGCGCAAGACCGCATCGGCCAGCTCACGATGCGCAACCTCGATATCGCCGACACCCGCGGCAAGCTGATGACCTACGCCAAGGCCGGCCTGCTCGCGCCGACGACGGCCTCCGGCCTGCCCCGGCTTCCGGACAAGTCCGACGAGTAGGCGCGGCTACGCGGCGGTCTCGGAAGGAAGGTCTCGGCCTCGCGCCGTAAGAGGCGTCGATCTCTCCTCTTCGGGCCCGGCGTTCCGGCTGAGCTATCGCGCCGCCACCTTGCCGACCGGCCGCGTACCGCCACCGAGCGCCGCCACGCCCTCGCCGTAGGTGCGGAACGCCTGCGCAGGCAGGGTTGCGCCGCCGACCCGCGCCATCGGGGCGGGGCCGTCGTTGCCGACCCAGATGCCGGCGACGGTATCGCCGAAGAAGCCGACGAACCAGGCGTCGCGGTAGTCGTTCGAGGTGCCGGTCTTGCCGTGCACGGCGCGGTCGAAGTTCGCGGCGCGTCCCGTGCCGTCACGGACGACCCCGCGCAGGAGCGTGCGCATCATCGCGGCGCAGCCCGGCGACAGCACCCGCTCAGGGCTCGGGCGCTTGCGCCACCAGGCCACCTCGCCGTAGGGGCCGACGACGCCGAGGATGCCGTGCGGGTGCGCTTTCAGGCCGCCGTTCGCGACCGCGGCGTAGGCCGCCGTCATGTCGAGGAGGCTCGCCCCGAAGGCGCCGAGCGAGAAGCCGCGCCCCGCCGGCAGCGGGCCCGAAATCCCGAGCCGGCCCGCCATGGCGACGACCTTGTCGACGCCCACCGCCTGCTCGAGCCGCGCGGCCGAGCCGTTGCGCGACCACGTCATCGATTCGGAAAGCGTGATCTTGCCCCAGTAGGCGCCGTCGTGGTTTAACGGCCAGCCGCGCACGAGAGGGGCATCGACGACCTCGGTCTCTGGCCGCCAGCCCTGCCGGCAAGCTTCGGCGTAGAGGGGAAGCTTGGCGAGCGACCCCGGCGAGCGTCGCGCCTGTACGACCCGGTTGAATTGGCTGTCGGCATAGTCGGCGCCGCCGAGCATCGCCCGCACCGCGCCTTCGGGGCTCATGTCCACGGCGGCGACCTGGCCGGCGTTGCGGGCCTGCCCCAGGCGGGCCGCCTCGTCGGCGGCATAGACCATCTCGGCCTGACGCCGGGCGTCGAGGGTGACGATCAGGCGGAAGCGCCCGGAGCGGCCAAGCTCCTCCTTGGCTGCGCGCACCGTCCAGTCCCGGAAGTACTGGCACGATACCTCGTACAACGCCTCCGAGCCCGGGCGCTCGCGGAACCGGAGCGCCCGCTCCATTTCCTTCGCGGTCATGAAGCCGATGGCGACCTCGCGGGCGAGCACCACCTTGGCGCGGGCGAGCGCCGCGTCGGGGTTGCGCGGACTGTAATCCCGCGGCGACTTCAGCATGCCGACGAGGACCGCGGCCTCATAAGGGTTCAGGTCCCGGGCGCGCTTCCCGTAGAAGTGCCGCGCCGCCGCCTCGATGCCGATGACGCCCCCGGCGAAATAGGCCTGGTTGAGGTAGGCCGAAAGGATTTCCTCCTTCGACAGCGCCATCTCGAAGCGTAGCGCGATCGGGATCTCGAGGAGCTTGCGGGGAAGCGCGCTCTCGCTTTCCTCGAACAGGAGGTTCTTCACGAGCTGCTGGGTGATGGTGCTGCCGCCTTGGCGGGAGCGCCCGAGGAGGTTCGCGATGAGCGAGCGGGCGATGCCCCTCGGGTCGATACCGGCGTGGTTGAAGAAGCGCACGTCCTCGGTCGCGACCGCCGCGTTGACGACGTGCGGGGAGATTTCCTTGAGAGGCACGAAGGAGGGCAGGAGGCACTGCCCGGCGAGCGTGCCGTCCGTCGCGGTCGCGACCCGGATCTGCCCGTGCGAGACGAGGTCGCGGATTTGCGCCGCCGTCGGCGCGCGCACGAATCCCGGCCCGAACAGGAAGAACGCCCCGACCCACAGGACCACCGCCGCCTGCAGCGCGGCGGCAGCGAGCCATCCGAGCGCGCGCCGCATCGTCCTGGAAATCCTCGGCGCCGGTGGGGAGGGCGGCGCGTCGACCCTGTTTCTACAAGGTTAACGATTGCGGCGGGCGCATGGCGCAGCCTCTTCCTAAGCCAGAGGTGGCGTTGCGGCTCCGCTTTCTTGATCCGCTCCGGAAATCAGTGCATGAGGACCGGGCATCGACCCACCTTCGGATATCCCATGATGGAGCCCCTTCGCGTCGGCGTCGCCGGCCTCGGCACGGTCGGCGCGGCGGTGGTGCGGATTCTCGCCCGGCAGGACAACGCGTTGGCCGAGCGCTGCGGGCGTCCGGTCCGCGTCACCGCCGTCTCGGCGCGGAGCCGGGCCAAGGAGCGCGGCCTCGACCTCTCGGGCTACGCCTGGTTCGACGACCCCGTCGCGCTCGCCCGCTCGCGGGAGGTGGACTGCGTCGTCGAATTGATCGGCGGGGCGGACGGGGCCGCCAAGGACACGGTCGAGACGGCGCTCGCCTCCGGCCACCACGTCGTCACGGCCAACAAGGCGCTCCTCGCGCGGCACGGGCTCGCGCTCGCGCGGGCGGCCGAGCGGTGGGGCGTGGCGCTCAGCTTCGAGGCGGCGGCGGCGGGCGGCATCCCGGTCATCAAGACGCTGCGCGAGGCGCTCCACGGCAACGCGGTGCGGCGCGTCTACGGCATCCTCAACGGCACCTGCAACTACATCCTCTCCCGCATGGAGGCGGAAGGGCTGTCCTTCGCGGAGTGCCTCAAGGAGGCGCAGCGCCTCGGCTACGCCGAGGCCGATCCCACCTTCGACGTCGGCGGTTTCGACACCGCCCACAAGCTCGCGATCCTGACGAGCCTCGCCTTCGGGACGGGCATCGACGCCGACGCGGTCTACGTCGAGGGCATCGCCACGATCGCGCCCCTCGACCTCAAGATGGCGGGCGAGCTCGGCTACCGCATCAAGCTCCTCGGCGTCGCCGAGCGCACCGACACCGGCATCGAGCAGCGCGTCCACCCGACCATGGTGCCGAAATCGTCCTCCATCGCGCAGGTGATGGGCGTCACGAACGCCGTCACCATCGACGCCGACGCGGTGCGCGAGCTGACCCTCATCGGCCCCGGCGCCGGCGGCGACGCCACGGCTTCGGCGGTTGTCGCCGACGTGGCCGACGTCGCGAGCGGCACCATCCGGGCGCCGTTCGGGCGCCCCGTCTCGCGGCTCGAGACGCTCGAGCGCGCCCCGATGCAGCGCCACGAGGGCGGCTACTACATCCGCCTCACCGTGCCGGACCGGCTCGGCGTCGCGGCCGGGGTCGCCCGCCACATGGCCGACGAGGAGATCTCGCTCGAAAGCATCGTCCAGAAGCGCTCAGACATCGCCGCCGCCAAGGACCCGCACGGGCAGTCCGGCGCGCCGGTGTCGCTCGTCCTCGTCACCTACGCGGCGACCGAGGCCGCGATCCGCTCGGCGCTGGACAAGATCGAGAGGGACGGGCTGACCTCCGAGCCGCCGCAGGTGATCCGCATCGAGCGGGAGTAAGGATGGGCGAATGTGAGTCGCGAATAGGGGTTTTGCCGCCATTCGCCATTCGCTATTCGCCATTTCGCCAACAAGGGAGCGAAACCGCCCATGCCCCAGGAAACCGCCTCGGCCGCCATCACGGTCCAGCCGGGCCAGATCATCGAGCGCATCCTCACCCTCGAGCTCGTGCGCGTGACCGAGCGCGCGGCGGTCGCCTCGGCCCGCCTGCGCGGCCAGGGCAACGAGAAGGCCGCCGACCAGGCCGCCGTCGACGCCATGCGGCGCGAGCTCAACCGCCTCCAGATCGACGGCACGGTGGTGATCGGGGAGGGCGAGCGCGACGAGGCGCCGATGCTGTTCATCGGCGAGCGGGTTGGCAACCGGCAGGGGCCGAAGGTCGACATCGCGGTCGATCCGCTCGAGGGCACGACGCTGTGCGCCAAGGACATGCCGGGCTCGATCGCCGTCATGGCCATGGCCGAGGCCGGCACGCTCTTGGCCGCCCCCGACGTCTACATGCAGAAGATCGCCGTCGGCCCGGGCTATCCCAAGGGCGTCGTCGATCTCGACGCCTCGCCCGAGGAGAACATCAACGCCCTCGCGAAGGCCAAGGGCGTGCCCCCCGGCGAGATCATGGCGCTGATCCTCGACCGGCCGCGCCACCAGGAGCTGATCGCGGCCGTGCGCCGGACCGGGGCGGGCGTGCGCCTCATCACCGACGGCGACATCGCCGGCGTCATCTTCACGACCATGCCCGAGAAGACCGGCATCGACATCTATCTCGGCATCGGCGCGGCGCCTGAGGGCGTGCTCGCGGCCGGCGCGCTGCGCTGCATCGGCGGCCAGATGCAGGGCCGGCTCATCCTCGACACCGAGGAGAAGCGCACCCGCGCCGCCGGCATGGGGGTGAAGGACCCAAACAAGAAGTACGACATGGCCGAGATGGCCCGCGGCGACGTGATCGTCTCCGCCACCGGCGTCACCGACGGCGCCCTCCTCAAGGGCGTGCGCTTCGGCAAGGAGGTGATCGAGACCGAGACCGTGGTCTACCGCTCCGCCACCGGCACGGTGCGCCGCATCGAGGCGGAGCACCGGGAGTTGGCGAAGTTCCATTTCGACTGACGGTCAGGACCCCCCATGCCGCGCATGGAAATCCGCCCCTTAAGCCCCGACGAGCGCGAGGCGTGGGAGCCCTTGTGGCGGGGCTATCTCAAATTCTACAAGGCCAAGGTCGCGCGCGAGGTCACGGACCGCACGTGGCAGCGCCTGCACGATCCGCTCGAGCCGATGTTCGTGCTCGGCGCCTTCGCGGGCAAAACGCTCGTCGGCATCGTGCATTATGTCTTCCACCGCTCGACCTGGACGGTCGGCAACTACTGCTACCTCCAGGACCTGTTCACGGCCGAGGAGGCGCGGGGCAGAGGCGCCGGCCGGGCCCTGATCGAGGCGGTGTACGAGCGCGCCCGCGAGGCCGGAGCGAGCCGGGTCTACTGGCTCACCCACGAGACCAACGACACCGCCCGCGTCCTCTACGACAAGGTCGCGGACTATCCGGGCTTCGTGCAGTACCGGAAGATCTTTTGAGCGCGTGCCACGCGCCGGGTGAGTCGAAACGCCGCCTTCTCGCCTGGGGATGATGCGCCCGGGCGGGGATGCCGTCGGCAGATGCACGGGATAAGGTCCGCCCGTGCCTGAATCAGCCCTTGCCCTCCAGGAGCAGCATCGCCCCGTCCTGGGCGTGACCCGCTCGGCGCTTGCCCGCCCGTGGCTCGACCGCTGCGGCCCCATGCAGGGCGCGGTCGCGACCGCGATCGCGCAGGCGCATGGGGTGCCGCACGTGCTCGCCCGCGTGCTCGCCGGGCGCGGCGTCGGCGTGCACGAGGTGCCGGGGTTCCTCGCCCCGAAGCTGCGCGACCTCATGCCCGACCCGCATCAGCTCCGGGACATGCAGGCAGCGGCCGAGCGCCTCGCCGATGCCGTCATGGCCCGCGAGACCGTCGCGATCTTCGGCGACTACGACGTCGACGGCGCCGCGAGCGCGGCGCTCCTCGCCGATTTCCTGCGCGCCGCCGGCACGCCGTACCTCATCCATATCCCCGACCGGATCACGGAAGGCTACGGCCCTAACGTCGAGGCTATCCGGTCTCTTGCCGAGCGCGGCGCGACGCTCCTCGTCACCGTCGACTGCGGCACGACGAGCCACGAGCCGCTGGCCGAGGCGGCTCGCCTCGGGCTCGACTCGATCGTCCTCGACCACCACCAGGCCCCGGAGTCGCTGCCCGCGGCCCGCGCCGTCGTCAACCCGAACCGGCAGGACGACCTCTCCGGGCTCGGCCACCTCTGCGCCGCAGGCGTCGTGTTCCTGACCCTCGTGGCGCTCAACCGCGAGCTTCGCGTGCGCGGCTTCTGGGCCGGGCGTCCGGAACCCGACCTCCTCGCGAGCCTCGACCTCGTCGCGCTCGCGACCGTCGCCGACGTGGTGCCGGTCGCCGGCCTCAACCGCGCCTTCGTGCGCCAGGGCCTCGCGGTCATGCGGGCGCGCCGGCGCGCGGGCTTGTCCGCGATCTTCGACGCCGCCGGCCTCGCGCAGCCGCCCGAGTGCTGGCACCTCGGCTTCCTGGTCGGGCCGCGCATCAACGCCGGCGGGCGCATCGGCGACGCGGCGCTCGGCTCGCGCCTCCTGCTCGCGACCGACCCGGTCGAGGCCCAGAGGATCGCGGCCGAGCTCGACCGCCTCAACCGCGAGCGCCAGGAGATCGAGAAGGCGGCGGTCGAGGAGGCCTGCGCAAAGGCCGAGCTCCTGCTCGCCCGCGAGCCCGACGCGCCGGTGGTCCTGGCGTCGTCGCCGGATTGGCACCCGGGCGTCGTCGGCCTTGTCGCGGCGCGGCTGAAGGAGCGCTTCCGCCGCCCGGCCTTTGCGCTCGCCGTCAACGGCGACGGCAACCTCGTCGGCTCGGCCCGCTCGGTCCCGGGCGCCGACCTCGGGCGCGCCGTGCGGGCCGCGGTCGAGGCCGGGCTCGCGCTCAAGGGCGGCGGCCACGCCATGGCGGCGGGCGTGACCCTCGCTCCGGACGCGGTCGAGCGTTTCAAGGCTTTCGTCTGCGGCCGCCTCGCCGAAGGGGTGGCGCGGGCCTGGCTCGGCGATGCGCTCCTCATCGACGCGGCGCTGACCGCGGGCGGCGCCCGCCCCGACCTCTTCGCGGCGGTCGAGCGGGCCGGGCCCTTCGGGGCGGGGGCTCCCGAGCCGGTCTTCGCCTTCGCGCATCACCGGGTGGTCGACGCGCGCGAGGTCGGCAACGGCCATGTCCGCATGCGCCTGAAAAGCGGCGACGGCGCGGTCCTCAACGCCGTTGCGTTCCGCTCCGCCGGCCAGCCCCTCGGCCGCGCCATGCTGGAGGCGCAGGGGCGCGACCTCCACGTGGCCGGCACGCTCTGCCTCGACCGCTGGGGTGGGGGCGAGCGCGTCGAGATTCGAGTTGTGGACGTCGCAATCCCAGCGTAGTATTGAGTCCTGGAGGGTCCAATGCAACGCATTATTCTATCCGTTGCGGTCTTCATGCTGGGTCAAGCGATCTCGCTCGCGGCCGAATGCAATATTATGGATCGGGACAACTTCATCTCGGGTGGAAAGAAGGAGCCCGTCCTGCTCGCGAATGGCAAGTCGGATAGCGATCCGGGCATTATTCTGTTCAAGTCCGGATTGCGGGTGAACACGGATGGAGCGCCGAACTCCTACCATCCGAACGACCTGCAAGGGAAAACCCTTGCTATCAACAACATCTGTAACGGGATTAGCGTTAAGGATCTCTCGACCGGCAAATTCGTTTCGTGCCCGAAAGCGAGGACGGTGTTCGGCCAGTTCCGCGACAGCGATTGGAACGTGCCGAGCGGTTTCCGGATCTCGTGGCAGAACGTCCTGGCGGCCCGGAACGAGAACGGCCGCACCATTCCGTGCGTGTTCCGTCAGGGCGACTTCAAAGGCTATTTCGGCTCGCTCACGTCACTCAAGAACGGACTGAGCGGGAATGATGCCGGCGAGTGCGAAGCCAAGAACCAGCTCGACCAGCGGTTCGTGCCCGCGCTTGTGCTAGCCGGTGGCAGCAACGTCCTCAAAACATTCGGAGCCCGCAAGGGTGATCTCGTCCTGGCGCACAACCCGGCGAACGGCATCACGCAGGCGGCCGTAATCGGCGACTTCGGTCCGCCCGACAACATCGGCGAAGGTTCGGTCGCCCTCAACATAGCCCTCCTGAAGAAGACGGACCAACCCAAGACTTACGACGAAGCGAAGAAGCTCGATACGGGCTCGCAGGAGATCCTGGTCGCGATCATCCCGAAAAGCGCGTCCTTCGAGCTGAAGCGGCCCTACGCGGCGGGCAATCTCAGCGAGCGCGTTGGGTCGTGGGCGAAGGCCAATGGCTACAACGATACGGCCGGGCTGCAGGTCTTAATGCGGACCTGCGAACCCTTCCTCTGATGCGGCCCGACGGCCTGACGACAGGCGTTCAGAGCACGCCAATGTGATGGTCCGCTGGCGCGAAGCTTGCTAGCTTCGCGATGGCCGGGCACGCCGTCGAAGAGCGCGAACGCCTGCCCCATCAAGAGAGGACACCCCATGAAGCGTCGCGAATTCCTCAAGAGCGCCGCCGTCGGCGCGGCCGGCACCACGGTCGCCGCGACGGTCGCCATGCCGGCGATTGCCCAGTCGCTGCCTGCCGTGAAGTGGCGCCTCGCCTCGAGCTTCCCGAAGTCGCTCGACACCATCTACGGCGGCGCCGAGGTCTTCGCGAAGGCCCTCGCCGACATCACCGACAACCAGTTCCAGGTCCAGGTCTTCGCGGCGGGCGAGCTCGTCCCTGCCTTCGGCACCGTCGACGCGGTGCAAAACAACACCGTCGAGGCGACGCACACCGCCTCGTACTACTTCTGGGGCAAGGACCCGACCTTCGCGCTCGGCTGCTCGGTGCCGTTCGGCCTCAACACCCGCCAGATGAACTCGTGGTTCCACCACGGCGGCGGCAACGACCTGATGAACGAGTTCTACAAGACCTACAACATGATCGCCTTCCCGTGCGGCAACTCCGGCGCCCAGATGGGCGGCTGGTTCCGCAAGGAGATCAAGACGCCGGCCGACTTCCAGGGCGTGAAGATGCGCATCTCCGGCTTCGCCGGCGGGGTGCTGACGCGCCTCGGCCTCGTGCCGCAGCAGATCGCCGGCGGCGACATCTACCCGGCCCTCGAGCGCGGCACCATCGACGCCTGCGAGTGGGTCGGCCCCTACGACGACGAGAAGCTCGGCTTCTACAAGGTGGCGAAGTACTACTACTACCCGGGCTGGTGGGAAGGCACGAGCTGCTACCACGTCATGATCAACCTGGCGAAGTGGGCCGAGCTGCCGAAGCACTACCAGGCCGCCGTCATGACCGCGGCCTCGCACGCGAACCTCGAGATGACGGCGAAGTACGATGCCCGCAACCCCGCCGCGATCCGCCGCCTCGTGCAGGCCGGCGTCGAGCTGCGCCCGTTCAACAACGAGGTGCTCGACGCCTGCCTCAAGGCTTCGCAGGAGACCTACGCCGAGCTCAACCGCACGAACCCCGCCTTCAAGAAGATCTACGACTCGATGGCGGCCTTCCGCAACGAGGCCTACCTCTGGCACCAGATCGCCGAGTACACCTACGACAGCTTCATGATCCGCTCGCGTACGCGGCTGTGAAGCCGACGCCTCTCCCCGCCTTCGGGAGAGGGAGCGCAGGGTTGCCCGGGGCAGGGGACCCCTCTATATCGTCCGCGCGCTAGCGGCCTTGAAGCCGCCGCGCGGGCGGCCTTCGTCTATCGGTCAGGACACCAGCCTTTCACGCTGGGAAGACGGGTTCGATTCCCGTAGGCCGCGCCAAGCCCGAAAATCGGGCCTAAGTGTCTGATTCCGCTCATATTGACGTGGGGCTAACGGGGTAGGGCTAACCCTAGGGCTAATGCGATGCCGCGCTCCGGCGAATACCTCTTCAACCCAACTCCCAAAACTGGCACCTGCGCCTCCAGTAGCAGCGTCCTCTTCCGCCCATCGGTCGAAAAAGAGCGGGAGCGCGGCGAGGATCAGGGCTGCCGGAACAACCGTGCCGTCCGGGAGTGTCACGCTCTCAGACACCATGTCGGCGGCCATGCGGTTGATCGCGGTGAGGTTCTGAATAGGCGCTCTATTCCGTTTGCCGAACGTGAAGAGGGGGCGCGCCTCCTGGCGCTCCTCAAACCCGGCGATAAGGTCGTCTGTGCAAAGCTGGATCGTGCGTTCCGAGACGCATATGACGCTCTCGGGGTCGTGCGCGAATTTAAGCAACGTGGTATCGAGCTTCACTTGATCGAACTCGGGGGCGATGTCGTCGGCGGCGACTACATGGCGAAGCTCTTTTTCACGATGCTCTGCGCGTTCGCCGAATTGGAGAGGGACCGGCTTCGGGATCGAGTGACGACAACTAAGCGCGATCAAGCCCGGCGCGGCCGATACCTCGGCGGCAACGTGCCCTTCGGTTTCGTGGTAGGGCCTGAGGGCGCGCTGATTGAGGATGAGGCCCAACAGGCAGCCATCGCCAAGGTGCGCGCGATCTCGCGCACCATGCACGCTGACGCTTCTCGGGTCCAGCGAGCGCAACGTTCGACGGATGGCGGCGGGGAAATTTCGCATCCCGCCTGCCGTCGCCCTGGCGATGTTCCTGATGGTCAATTTCGACGTGACGGCGGAAGAGGCCGAGTCGTTGGCTGCAATGCAGCCGGAGCCGAAACTCGACGACAATGGCGAGGAGTAGAGAGAGGGAGGGGCGCGTGGCGGGTGCGTTTAGACGGATCAGTTCTGCGATGCTGCCGAGGCGGAAGCTGCCGAAACCAAGGGCAAAGCCTGAGGAACCGAAGCGGTTTGCCACCTTCAAGGATTACGCGAGCTTCGCGATCTCAATTGCAGCGTTCACAATATCAGTTGCGACCGCCTATTACACAAATATAGACGAACGTTATCTGGGGAGCGTTGTCGTCGGCACTCCCGTAAGAATCATCCTTACTCTGGACGACACAGACCGCGCTCCAAAATCGATATACGACGACGACAACCTCGCACCAACAATGCAGCTAGAACTCACCTTCTCAAATAGTGGCAATCAGCCCTACTCGATTCAGAGACTGTTGATAGGTCTTATGCCGCAAGCTGGTGATGCATGTAAATCTAGGCCCTTTAAGATAGGCCTCTATGCAGAAAATTTTGAATCGCTCGTCGTAGAGCCTGGAAAAGTTGTCCCGCGACGATACGCCCTGAAAAGGATGTTCGCAGGCAGCGCCCTTCCTCCTCTTGAGGAATTTGGCCCTGTCAAGGACGGGCAAGTCCAGAAGCGCGTCGGATGTTTAGTATTGAGCGTTCTTGCTCCTAACGAGCGGATGAAGCGTGTTGTGCAGATTCCTCTTAATTTCGATCTGGATTTACCGAGCGGCCGGATACATTACTTTATGACCACTTATGAGCCGCTTACACACGAAATTTATGCAAGAAAATCGCTATGGAAACGGTTGTTGGACGTGTGGTGACTTACCGGGTCGCAAAGATCATGCTGTTAAGGAACGCCCGGCCTTTGCGGGGCCGGGCGTTCTACCTGTTGTTTATTGAGAAAGGTTAGTAAGGAGCAAAACACCTTGTAGCCGTTGCGGTAAAAAGTCCATCGACTGGTTAGAAATGGACCGCATCGGCTCACCTGTATTTATATCAAACGCCTAATTGCCTGCAATTAGCACGCATTTGAGTTCAGCGCGGCTGCCGGTCGGCGCGGCTCGCCTCGGCTCGCGCGCCTCTCTTGCCATTCCGCCTCACTCAATTTTTTCGGCTTGAGGTCCCTAAGTTCTTTCGAGTTGATGAGCAAGCCATCCTGGTCCATCCAAAGCAACTGGCCGAGAATATTGTTGCGCGCCCCTATTGGAGTTCCGAGGTCGATATCTCGGCGGGCGGCGTGTTGCGGCCCGAGGTTCAAGAATCGTTTGAGGAATCGGGAACCGCTTGTTTGGGCTTCCGCGAGATCATCGTCACGAGCAATGCTCGGCCTACCGTTACGAACCGTCGTCATGCCGGGTGTGGGTATGGGAATTCCCCACCGCGACGGACGCCGTATCCTTCCCGATGCGATGGAAGGGCGTATGACGATTATCGATTTGAAGCCCTGGCAGTGGGTCAAGGTGACTTTCAGAAAGAGGCGATTGCGGAGTGGTGCGAGGCAACGTCCGTCCAACACGAGAAGCGTCCCGGCCCCAAAGGCCCGCAACTCGTATTCTGCAATGATGCCGAGGCGGTCCTGTTCGTGATGGCGTGGCTCAGGTGATGGTTTGCCTTGACCGAACGGCACCCTTTCGCAATTCTCCCATTCAGGATGGAGAGTGAGCATACCAATGGCGCGTCGAACACCTGACACAACTAAGCTTAGAGAAAATATCAGAAAGAATCTTGCTCCAAAGCCAAAGCCATTTAGTTCGTTTAGGAATAACCCCGCACTTTCCATATCGCTTGTATCGTTATTGATCTCCGGTTGGACTGCATATACGAAAGAATTTGAGCACTTATTTCTGGACCTCACAGTCAGACCTCCATATCGTGGATTGACTTTCAGCAAAGCGGCATCGGGGCTGGTCGTGGAGGACCCTGGGCATACGCTTACGTTTCGTAATGAAGGAAACCGCCCGGTTGCGATTCAGGAAATTGAAATACGTTTGCAGAGTAGCGCTCCGGATCGTAAGTGCTATGCTCTTGATGGTTTTACACTTGCGCCAAGCGAGTTTAAGCCTTTCATTGTGAAGCCGGGTGAGATTGAGGTTAGGACGTTTAATTTCACCAGGGTTGGGGTGTTGCTTCCGACAGCGCTCGATCCAATGAATGCGAAGTCGCTATATTCGTGTATTAAGATACAGCACCTCGAATCGGACTCGGGGATGGAGTATTTCGAACAGCACATAATCACCTACGACGTGAGCCCATACCAATTTACTCCCGGAAGACGATTCAGTTTTGACGTGTATAACACGACCTTAAGGCCGGTTGCCGTAGTCAGTTCAGAGCCATGGCTTCGCGTTGCAACGTCGTGGTTGTTCAGGTTGATCTCGCCGCCGCCGCCAAGGACACGCGAGTCGTAGCGCGCATGGAGTTAGGCTTACTCCCTACCGGCTTGACTCTTGACCAACTCAAACAATCGGTTGCGAATCTCCTCACCGTCATGGGCGCGATGCCCGGTCGAGAGGCTACAATGGAAACCATCGCAATCAGGGGGCACGACGCTAGAGGCCGTGCACGATTTCCTTGAACGGTTTGGCGAGGTCGCCGCCTCGGTAATCAAGGTCGGACAGACGGTCTATCTGAGGGCTGAGAGCGTCGTGGCGCTGGCCGCGAAGCTGGCGCTGGACGACTCGGAAAACATGAGGGCAGCGAGATGATCCGGAAGCTCCCAATCATCGCCATGCTGGCCGCGCTCAGCGGCCCGGCGCTCGCCGTTGAAGCGCCTATGCCGCTCGACGTGCGCCGTGAAGGCGAGAGCGTCGCCGAATACCGCGCCCGAAAGGATCGCGAATTCGAGGCGTCGTGGCAGGCTCGCAAGGGTCGGGAAGAGTCCGAGCGGCAAGCGCTTGTGGACGACCTGAATCGCCGCGTCCGCGAGCAAGAGGTCGTGGATACGCTGCGGCGGATCGAAACCAATCAGCGACTTTGGGGACGATGATATCGCTCGATGGTGGCGCTACCATCCGACAGAGGTGTGCGCGGCTCTGTCCACTCGATGGTTGCGCTGCCATCGGATAAGCGGCGGGAGGAGTAATCGAAGTAGTCGTAATCCTGGCCAACGCCCTTAAGCCAGCGCTGTGTCAGTTCGAGCCCCTGCTTGCCAATTTCTTGGAAATAGCCGTTGGCGATAGCTCCGCCAGCGAACGCCACAACGAAGAGAACACCTGTTCGGCGCGCCATGTGGCCCTCCATTAGCCTCTTGCAAGTAGCAGGGTCATGATAGCAGCGGGCGGGGTGGTTGGGACACCGCGACACATCCGCTGTTGATAAGGTAGTTCTCCGGCTCGCTGCGTCCCTCCTCAAACAGAGCAGAAATACCTATGCTGCCCGGTTTCGATATCGGCAGAGGGAATGCGCGGGTGAGCGTTTTCGAATCCTCAGTCCCGAGTTCTTGGACGAGTTTCCGCTGCTAGAGCCCGAGACGGCATTCGCGATGATTGTGCGCCGGGCGTTTGAGCACGTTTCCAGGAATACGCCGCGAAACGGCGACGAACAGGACAGTTGGGAAGCCTACCACGAAGCTCAGCACACGGCCATGAACGCAATTGTTGCGGCGGCGGTGCGGCTCGACATCAAGCCCATTGCAACTATGGAGGTTCCCACTCGAACGGCTTTTGATCAAAGGGATTATGCCAACTTCAAAGCCGATCTTGACCATTACATCGCTCAGCATCTGATTGACTCCGGCATAAGGCAGCGGCGGGATTCTGTTGCCGTTCCGCCGAAGGTGAAGGACCGCCTAAAGGGCCACCTCCATGCAATGCGGACTCAGATCGATCAGGCGGACATGCCCGAGACAAAACGGGCGGCGCTGCGCAAGAAGCTCAAGGATTTCGAAGAGGCACTTGAACGAGACAAGCTGCCGATCTTTGCCGTCGCGCGCATTATCCTGGAGATCATGTCTCTCTCTGCAAACGTGCTTACGTTTGCAGACAGCCCCACGTTCGCCCGGTTGACATCGAACGTCATGCAAGAGATCGCGCGTGCCAAGGCGGACGACGACGCTTCACGCCAACTCCCGCCAGCCGAGCCGCCAAGGATTGCCCTCCCGCCGCGTGCGGCACCAAAGATCGAAAAGCGACCGTCACCGCTGCCGCCCCCACGCGCTGGCGATCTTGACGACGACATACCTTTCTAAGGCCGCCGATCAGAAAAATTTTTTGCCTCGCATGTGGGGCTATTACGTGGGTCTAATGGGACTAAGCGGGGGTCTAGTTATTGATTTTATAGGGCGGAGTCGCTTCCCGTAGGCCGCGCCACCGAACGAATGAGGGACGCGGTGCGCTCCCGGGCCTCACCGGTGCTGGAAGCGCGGGCTGTCCTTGGCGAAGAAGGCGCGCACGCCCTCGGCGCAGTCCTGCGTGGTGAAGACGCGCTCGCTCATGGCGAGCGCCGCCTCGATCGCTCGCTCCTCCGGCACGTTGAAGGCCATGTCGACGGAGCGCTTGCACAGGCTAAGCGCGACCGCGGGCTGCGCCGCGAGTCTTCGGGCCATCTCCATCGCGGCGCTCAAGGCCTCGCCTTTCGGCGCCACGCGGTTGACGAGGCCCCAGGCGAGCGCGGTCTCGACCGGCAGCGGGTCGCCGAAGAACATCATCTCCTTGGCCCGGCCTTCGCCGATGCGCCGCGTCACGCGGATCGTGCCGCCGGCGCCCGGGAAGACGCCGAGCCTGATCTCGGGCAGCGCCAACTTCGCCCCCTCCTCGGCGACGATGAGGTCGCAGCACGCGGCAAGCTCGAGCCCGCCGCCGAAGGCGAGGCCGCGGACGGCCGCGACCGTCGGCTTCGGGAAGTGGTCGACGAGGCTCCAGGTCTCGTTCTCGAGCGCGAGCTTCTTCGGCACCACGGCCCCCGCCGCCATCATCTCGGGGAATTCCTTGATGTCGGAGCCGGCGCAAAAGGCCTTGTCGCCGGTGCCGGTCAGCACGAGGACGCGCACGGCGTCGTCGTCCGCGAGGCGCGCGACGGTGTCGTGGAGGCGCCGCGTCATCGCGAGCGTCACGAGATTGAGCGGCGGGTTGTTCAGCGTCACGACGGCGACGCCGTCCTCGATCGCGCACAGCACGGGTTCTGTCGTCATCGGCGCTCCGCAGGGGTTGGGGCGCAGCATGATGACGGATTCCGCCGGCCTGGGAAGGGCGTCGCCCCTCCGCCATCTCGGCGGCTGTGGCGCTTTTGCACCAGGAGCCTTCCGAATGCATGCCCCCGGCGGCTTTTTCCTGCCGGCGACTTGCCAAGTGTGAGACCGATTTGCTCTCGCTTGAGGATCGTACAGCTCTCATTGAATGATCGGTCTCTTGCGTGCGCCCCTTATAACGGCTGTCTTATCGGCAGGTCTGCCAGATGGGGCGTGGAGCCATGAGATCGGCTTGCGTTTCGGCGCCGTCGCCGAGACCAGCATCGAGCTCGGTCGGATTCGCGAGCAGTTGCGGCTCGACAAGTTGAAGCTGGTCTTCATTCGATGGCTACGCAGCTCGAAACCGTGACGTTCGGCCCGGCCATGGCCGCTTCCGCGGACCTCCCTCGGGCAGGACCTCTGGCCACCCTCGACGAGACGGAGCTGGTCTTCATCCTGCCTGCGCTGGTGTCGGCGGTCTTCGCCGCAGTGTGTTTCCTCCGGCGTCGTCCGGCATGCCTTCGGCGCGGGTTCGTGCTCGGCTTCACGCTTCCTTTGGCCGTAGCCTATGTCGTCTTCCTCGCCTGGCCGCGAAGAACACTGATGCCGTTCTGGGACGAATTCTTCTGGCACGCGGGCGGAGTGCTTCTCTTCACGCCTCAAGTCATCGTCCTGTTCGCGATGGGCATGGTCTATTGGACACGCACCGTCAGAGGCATCGAGGGGCCTCGGCCGATGAGCATCAGGGCGACGTTGCTCACCGTGCTGATTGGCCACGCATGGACGAAAATAGCGATGAGCGGACTATAGCCCAGTAGGAGGGGGAAGCCGATGGCGCAATTTCAGACTTTGACGTTCAGCTACGTCCGGACCATCGGGCCGCACGCCAACGATGTTGCCCAGCGGCTCGGAATTTCATCCAATGCGGTCCTGGGATCGGTCGCGAACGAGTTCGACGCGAGGCTCACCGCCAGCCTTAACCCGCTGGATCCGACCTTCAAGCTCGGTGCAGTCCCGCAAATGGCAGCCGACTTGGTGGCCCTGCGCGCGTCCGATGCCTTCCTGCGCCAGAACCTTTTGGAAACACAGAACATCTCGGAGGCGCAGGCGGGATCGGCCGGCATGGCCTTCAAGCTCAACAATCCGGTCCTGATCGATGTTGGGCCGGGCAACATTTCCATTCGAACGGCAATACGGCTGCTTGATCATTATGCCGTCGAGAATCCCGGCGATCCGCTGGGCGTCCTGCATTACCGGAGCGATTACAGCCGGCTCGTCTCCGATCTGATCGATTGGGGCCAGGACACCACGGTGAAGTTCGCCGGGCTCATGATCAAGGAAGCGCAGACCTTCTTCGAGACGAACGCCGCGAACTGGAATTCCCTCTCCCACGACGAGCGCGATGCGCTCATGGTCACCTACTACAAGCTCGGCAGGGAAAGATTCGAGCAGGATGCCGCCGCATCGAACAACGTAGGCCAGCCGTACAATCCGTCCATCGGCGACATCGGCCGGCTTCATCTCGACAATGCCGGCGAGCTTGATGTTGCCCGCACCCAAGGGGCCGCTACCGGCCCGTTCTTCACGCCGCCCGAATGCTTCCTCGCCGGCACGCCGATCCTGATGGCAGACGGGACGGAGAAGCCGATCGAGGAGGTGAGGGCGGGCGACCGGGTCATGTCCTTCGACGCGAAGAAGGACAAGGGCCGCGGGGGGCTCGTGCCCGGCGAGGTCGTGCGCACGTTCCAGAACGTGACCAAGACGATCATCGACCTGCACGGGCTGAAGGTCACGCCCGGGCACCGCTTCCTCACGGGGGAGGGGACCTTCGAGACCATCGCCGAGATCCTGCGCCGGGACGGCACCATCGTGACGGTGGACCGGGGCGAGGTCCGGGCCCGCACCAACGCGAAGGCCGGCTCGCCCGAGGACCGGCCGGTTCAGATCGTCTACCGCGACCCGGCCGGCGGGGGCCTGCGCCGTGTCGTGGCGCGCGCCGGCATCCCGGCCCTCTTCCGCGCCGACGCCCCGGACCGGCCCTTGTCGACGGCGCGCTTCCTGCAGGAGGCCGGGATGGAACTCCTGGACGACGGCATGATCCGCGAGCCGGGCGGACGGATCGTCTTCTGCGACTGGCCCGAAGGAGCGACGCCGCTCGACCTGCCGCTCCAGCGCAACCACGTCATCAGCATCGACGGCCGCCCCTACGTTCCGGAGTGGATCGCCGGCCTCTCCGAGGACGAGGATGGGCTCCTGGAGGCGGTCGGCGACTTCGGGCCGCGTCCCTCCGCGGGCGCGCCGGCCGGGTTCCGCCCGACCCTCGCCGCCGCGAACCCCCGCCCCCTCAACCGGCGAGAGCGGCGCAAGGCGGCGGCGCTCGAACGGGTGAAGTAGAGCGCGCATCTTCCTGCCGGCGGTGGCCGGCGCAAGGTCGCCCCGCCTCCTCCTCCCGTCCTTGACTTGCCCTTGCGGCACCCCGATCATGCCGAAAAAGAACGCTTGTCCCGAAGCTTGACGCATCGGGCCAAGCTTCGGGGACGGCGACACACCGGGAGGACGACCATGCTCACCATGAGAGGGATCGGACGCGCCTTGGCGCTCGCCGGCGCCGCGCTGTTCGCTGCGGGCGGCCTCGATGCCGCAAGCGCGCAGCAGAAGAAATTCAGCTTCGCCTACGACCAGCCGCGCACCACGGCCTACGGGCTTGCGGCCGACATCTTCAACGCCAAGCTCATGGAGCTGTCCGGCGGCAAGATGGGCATCGACCAGTTCCCGCTCGCCCAGCTCGGGCAGGAGCCGGTGATGCTGCAGAAGCTGCGCTCCGGCGACATCGACTTCGTCATCACCTCGACGGCGAACGCCTCGACCCTCGCGCCGCAGGCCGGCGTGTTCTCGCTGCACTACATCTTCCGCGACCAGGACCACCTCGCGAAAACGCTTGCCGACCCGGAGGTCTCGAAAGCCTTCCGCGAGATGATCAAGGATTCGGTCCAGGGCGCCCAGGTGCTTGGGCTCATGACCATGGGCCTGCGCAACATGTACGCCAAGAAGGACATCAAGTCGGTCGAGGACGTGAAGGGGCAGAAGGTGCGGGTGCAGGCGACGAAGACCGAGGACACCCACTTCCCGGCCTACGGCGCCCAGACGGTGCACATGCCCTTCGGCGAGGTCTACACCTCGCTCCAGACCGGGGTCGTCAACGTCGCCGAGAACGGCATCAACGTCTACCTCGCGAACAAGCACTACGAGGTCGCGCCGATCCTTTCGCTCACTGAGCACGAGGCTAACAACAACTGCATCTGGGTCTCGGACAAGACCTGGAACGCCCTCTCGGACGAGGAGAAGAAGTGGGTCCAGGCGGCGGCCGAGGAGGTCAGTCGCACCGAGCCCATGAAGGCGCTCGCCCTCGAGAAGGACTCGGCCGAGCGGCTGAAGAAGCTCGGCGTCAAGGTGGTCGAGGGCATCGACAAGTCCGGCTTCATCAAGGCGGCGCAGCCGATCCAGGACCAGCTCGCCAAGGAGCTCGGCCCGCACGCGGAGAAGATCCTCGCCCTCGTGCGCAACATCAAGTGAGCGCACCGACTGACGCGGCGGGCCCGGGCGCGGGGGCGGCGCAGAAGCCGCCCCCTGCGCTTTCCCACGCCGTCGCCTTCCCGGCGCTCTTGCCGCCGCCGTTCGTGTCGTCGCGGGAGCGGCACCTGAAATGGCCGGCCCTCGATTGGGTCGAGGCGCTTCTCTACATCGCCTGCGGCGCCTGCATCATCGGCTTTTCGGTGGCCGTCCTGTGCGACGTCGCGACCCGCGAGATCGGCCGCCCGTGGCTGTGGCTGCAGCAGGTTACGACCGGCTTCTTCGCCTACGGCGTCTTCGTCGGCATGGCGCTCGCCGCGCGCCGCAACGACCACATGTATCTGACCGAGATCGTGCACACGATGAGCGACCGCAACCGCACCATCATCGAGGTGTTCTCCCGCGTCGTGGTGTTCTGCGTCGCGCTCTGCATCGTGGTGTTCGGCTGGCGGAACTTCCTGCTCGACATGGGCAGCTACCGCATGCCTTCGCTGATCCCGCTCGGCTACTACACCGTCGTGGTGCCGCTCGCCGGCGTGCTGATCGCCCTGTTCCAGGTCGAGCAGCTCGTCAACGGCTTGCGGAACGGCTTCATCGGCCACTCGGAGCCTCCGGTCGAGGAAGCAATCTATGAGTAACGGCGTCCTCATCCTGACCATGGGCGGGCTGTTCCTCGGGCTCGGCTACCTCGGCGTGCCGGTCGCCTTCTCGATCGTGGCGGGCGTGCTCGTCGTCACCGCGCTGACCAAGGTCAGCCTCGCCTCGATCGTCGGCCAGCTCTTCCACGGCATCGACTCCGAGGCGCTGCTCGCCGTGCCGTTCTTCCTCCTCGTCGGCGAGCTGATGACGTCCGCGAACGTCACGCACCGGATGATCACGCTCGCCCAGACCATGGTCGGCCATTTCCGCGGCGGGCTAGCCCAGGTCGTCACCGTCTTCAGCATGTTCTTCGCCGGCATCTCGGGCTCGTCGACGGCGGACGTCGCGGTGTTGGCGCGGACCATCGGCCCCGAGATGGACCGGGAGGGCTACGACAAGGCCTTCACGGCGGCGCTCATCGCGTCCGCCTCGACCATCGCGAACCTGATTCCGCCGAGCATCATGGCGATCGTCTACGGCGCGACCGGCAACGTCTCGATCGGCGGGCTCTTTTTGGGCGGCGTCGTGCCCGGCCTCCTCGTCGGCTTCGGGCTGATGATCTACAGCCACTTCTTCGGCCCGAGCGGCGTCAAGCGCAAGCGCGCGACCTTCGGCCAGTTCACGGAAGCCGCCAAGATGTCGGCGCTGCCACTGATGATCCCGATCATCATCATGGGCGGCATCCTGTCGGGCTTCTTCACCCCGACCGAGGCCGGCCTCGTCGCCGTCGCCTACATCGTGTTCGTCCTGATCCCGCTCGTGAACCGCGGCCACGTGAAGAACCTGCCGCGGGACTTCGCCAACGCCGGGCTCCTCTACTCGATCCCGATGGCGGCGGTCGCGGCGGCCTCGGCCTTCGGCTGGATGCTGGCGTATCTGCGCGGCCCCGACGTGGTGGCGGGCTGGATTGAGGGCTTCGCCGGCCACAACGGCCTTATCATCATGTTCCTCCTCGTCGCCCTCTTCGTCGTCGTCGGCGACTTCATGGACGCCGTGCCGGCCATCATCATCTTCATGCCGATCATTACGGCGCTGACCGAGCTCGGCCAGATCAATCCGGTCCACATGGGCGTCGTCATCGTGGTGACGCTGGCCTTCGGCCTGATCACCCCGCCCTACGGGCTCTCGCTCCTCATGGCCTCGAAGTTCACCGGGGTGAGCTTCATGACGGCCGTCGTGCGCTCGCTGCCGCTCTACGTCGTCTTCTTCGCCACCATTGCCTTCTGCATCTTCTTCCCCGAGGTGGTGCTGTGGCTGCCGAAGAAGCTGCTGCCGGAGTCGGTCGGCTGCTTCAAGAGCCCGACCGGCGCCGGCTACATCTGCCCGCAGTTCTGAGCGCCCTCACCCGGCCGGCTGCGCCGGCTCGACCCCTCCCGCAGGCAGGAGAGCTATTTTCCGCGCAAACCCCTCCAGCACCGCGACGAACTCCTCGGCCCGCGTCACCGGGAAGAAGTGGCCGCCGGTGCGGAACATGTGGACCTCCGCCCGGGGCAAGGCGCGGGCCTGCTCGCGCTGGAGGAAGGCCGGGACGATGAGGTCGTCCTCGGCGCCCTGGATCAGCACCGGCAGAGCGATGCGGTCGACTTCCGCGCTCCTGTCGAACGCCATGATGGCATCGATGCGCTCGGCCACCACGTCCTGCTGCGCGGAGGTCATCGGCGCCGCCGTGAGCATCGCCTCGTAGCGCGGCCAGTTGGCGTCGAGCCATTCGGGCGGATAGCCGAGGAACGCCACCATGGCGGCGTACTCCTGCGGCGCGATGCGCAGGATCGCGGCGCGGGAGCGGAACAGCTCCGCCATGTAGCGGTTGGCCTTGAGCCACGAGCCCGAGAGCACGAGCCCGGCGATGCGCGACGGGTCGGCGAGCGCCATCGATTGCAGGATCACCCCGCCGGTGGAGTGGCCGAGGAGCAGCGCCTTGCCGCCGCTGCCGGCGTGCTCCAGTACCGCGAACGAGTCGTGGGCGAGCCGGTCGATGTCGACGGACGCGGTGCCCCGCGTGCTCCCCGCGATGCCGCGCTGGTCGAAGCGGATCACGCGGAAACGCTTCCGGAGCGGCGCTACGACCGGGTCCCAGAAGGCGGCGGTGCCGCCGAGACCGGTGACGAGGAGGAGGTCCGGCCCATCGCCGTCCGTGAAGACGGCGAGCTCCGCGCCGTCCGGAAGGCGCACCGTGGTCGCGGGCATGGCGATCAGCGTAGGGGCGAGAAGGACGTGGGCTTGAGGATGCGCGTTTCCTGCGTCTCGAGCATCCCGGCCGTCAGCTTGAGGTACTCGGTCCAGCGCGGGTCCGCCGCCATGCGCTCGCGCCGCGCCTCCCGGTCGGCGAGGCTGTCGTACTGCCACCATGCGACGACGTGGTTGAGCTCGCCGATCTCGGTCGTGAAGTAGCCGAGGAATTTTCCCAGATGCTCCTGCTGGATCGCCAGCCCATGGTGGCTGTAGAGCCCGATGAACTCGGCGAGCTTGCCGTGCCTCACCCGGTAGTCCCTTTCCTCGACGATCATGATGGCTCCTCAGGTTGGTTCTTGCCGTCGTAGCTCTTGTCGGTCCAGCCGAACACCGTGCGGGCCTCGATCTCGGCGATGTTGTCGGGCCGCGGGAAGGGCTCGGGCGCCGGGTCCCCGGGCGCCATCGGGCGGCCGATCTCGGCGAAGAAGCGGTCCAGGCCGCCCGGCAGGAGGATCCACAGGAAGGTCATCGGCTCGGCGTGCGGGTTGAGGAAGTGGTGGCGGCGGTTGCGGTCGATGTAGACCGCCGAGCCCTTCTCGATCGGGTGCTCGACGCCGTCGACCCGTGCGACGCCGCGGCCTTCGAGCACGACGATGATCTCTTCCTCCCGCGCGTGGGTGTGCTCGCGGATGAAGCACCCCGGCGCGACCGTTTGCGTGCCGATCGAGAAGTCCGCAGCGGCGCCGGTGGTCGCCCGGCTCAGGATGTTGCGCACGAACCCGTTCGCCGGGACGGGCTGCCAGAAGAAGTCGCCCTCTTGCGGACCCACGATCTTGAAGCTCGTCTTCTGCGCGCTTTGCGTGTCCATGACGCTCTCCCGTTGGTGCCGATCCTACCCTTCGCGGGGGGCATTCCGGAAGCCGCGCCCAGCGGCTATCCAGGACCTGCGCTCGGCCGCCACGAGCGAGCGTTGCGCAGGCGGGCGCGTGCTGGCGCTCCAGAGCCTGCCCCCGGGAGGGGGACGCCAATCGTGGTGAGGCCGAGGCGGGCCTTTATTTGGCATACGCCTTGGCGGTGGACCAGGACGAGGCGCGACAGAGGGAGACAGGCGCCCCTCAGGCCGGTCCGGCGAGGCGGCGGATCTCGCTGACGATGGCGGCCGGGCGGTAGGGCTTCGCCATGAAGGCGCTCTGGGCGACCCGGCGGACCGGCGTGCCGGTGTATCCCGTCGTGTAGATCACCGGCCCCGAGGGGTTCTTGCCGCGGAAGCGCTCGGCCACGTCCCAGCCGTCGAGCTGGCCCGGCAGGCGGATGTCGGTGAACAGCACGTCCACCGGCGTGTCGCCCTCGATCAGGTTCAGGGCCTCCTCGCCGGTCGTGGCGCGCAGCACCGTGAAGCCGAGCGTCTTCAGCTCGTC
This sequence comes from Beijerinckiaceae bacterium, assembly GCA_036389455.1. Lineage (GTDB taxonomy): Bacteria > Pseudomonadota > Alphaproteobacteria > Rhizobiales > Beijerinckiaceae > JAJKJG01. The sequence goes on along the minus strand of DASVPW010000093.1, from coordinate 39,561 downwards.
GACCATCATCTCGCAGAGCAGGGGCTCGTCCTCGACGATGAGCACCGTGACCGGGCTCAGGATCATTGCACGCCTTTCGGGGATGTCATGGCCTAGGTTGGCACGGTAATAACGCCCGAACGGCACGGCGGTTCTGGCGGGATCGCCTCGAAAAGGAGGAAAACCGATGGCGACGCCCCTGGAAAAACCCTGGACGGGCGTGTTCCCGATCGCGCCCACCCCCTTCCATGAGAACGGCGACCTCGATCTCGACGGCATGCGCCGCGTGCTCGACTGCATGGTCGACCAGGGCGTCGACGGCATCTGCATCCTGGCGAACTACTCCGAGCAGTTCCTGCTCACCGACGCCGAGCGGGACACGCTCCTCGACCTCAGCCTGTCGCACGTGGCGGGCCGGGTGCCGGTGATCGCGACGACGAGCCACTTCTCGACCCGCATCGCGGCGGAGCGCGCCCGCCGGGCGGCGCAGGCCGGCGCCGCCATGCTGATGCTGATGCCGCCCTACCACGGCACCGGCCTGCGCGCCGACGAGGCCGGCATGGTCGAGCATTTTTCGCGCGTCGCCGGGGCGGCGGACCTCCCCATCATGGTCCAGGACGCACCCTTGAGCGGCGTCGCCCTCTCCGTGCCGTTCCTCGTGCGGCTCGCCCGCGCGGTGCCGCTCGTGCGCTACTTCAAGATCGAGGTGCCGCAGGCGGCCGCGAAGCTGCGCGCCCTGATCGAGGCCGGCGGCGACGCCATCGAGGGTCCCTTCGACGGCGAGGAGTCGATCACCCTCATGGCCGACCTCGACGCCGGCGCGACCGGCACGATGCCGAGCGCCCTCCTATCGGACCTGATCCGGCCGGTCGTTGAGCACCACCGCGCCGGGCGCCGGAGCGAGGCCGCCGCCGCCTACGCCCGCATCCTGCCGCTGATCAACTACGAGAACCGGCAGTGCGGCCTTCGCGCCGCGAAGACCGTGATGATGGAGGGCGGCGTGATCGAAAGCGACGCCGTGCGCCATCCCCTCGAGCCGCTGCATCCGGCGACCCGCGCCGGCCTCCTCGAGATCGCGAGGGAGGCCGGGCCGCTGGCGCTGCGGTGGGATCGATGAGCGGGAGCCTCGTCCGGCAACTTCACCCGCCGGGAGGCAATTGTCCTCACAGCGTCGGCGTGTACTCGAAGGTTGGGGCGGCGAAGTACGGCGTGTCCTCGATCGGGGTCGCCACGAGGTCGGCGCACAGGAGGCGCAGCTCGTACATCAGCCCGAGCGCGGATCGAAGCCGCTCCGGCTCGCCGTTGAAGGTGCGGTGGAGCGCGCGCAGAAGGCTCGTATAGGCGTAGTTGAAACGATCGGCGAGATACCGCGCGCGGCTGCCCTCGGCGTAGTCGACCGCCTTGGCGTCGGGCAGGAGGTTCCACACGCCGGCCGGGTCGAGCGGAACCGCGGCGCCGGAATAGGAATAGCCCTCGTCCGTGCTCTCGTCCTCGACGAGCTCGCGCCCGTAAACGATCTGAGCCAGACGGTAGTAGTGCGCAGGCTCCCCGCCCGGGTGCTCGAGGGGCGAGCTCTTCGTGCCTTCCCCCTGCTCGACGATGACGTCGATGGCCTTGCAGGCGGTGTCGACGTCGACCACCGGGAACAGCTCGCTCGCCGGGAACCACGTATTGTCGACGACCTGCGGATTGGACGGGTTGAAGATGTCCTCCTTCTTCGCGAGGTCGCGGATCTTCTGTTGGATCGCCGCGTAGAAGTCCCCGATCGTGGCGTAGCCGGTCGGCGACGGCGCACCCGCGAAGAGCGCCGTCGGCAGCACCTCGAGCTGCTTCACCCGCAGCTTGATCGGCACTTCCGGCTCCTCGATCGTCATGAAGGTGTTGTAGATCAAGCCCCGCGTGGCCTTCTGCAGGCTCGCCGTCAGCCCCTCGTGGACGTGCATCGGGAGGGGCCCCGGGTAGAGCGGGACGAAGCCCGGCTTGTCGATCGTGGGGCTTCCGCCGATCGCGTTCAGCACGTTCGCCGCGATCGTCATGTGGAGCATCTCCTCGATCGCGACCGAGACGATGATCCCGCGGGCCTTCGCGTTGTAGCCGTCCTTGATGGAATAGGCCGCCGTCAGATAGAGCGGGATCGTCGCATGCTCGAGCTCGATCGCGGCCTGCAGGTGCTTGTACAGATCCTCCGGCGTCTCCGCCGCGCGGACCTCGTCGAGGAACTCGGGTCTGAGCTTGAGCATGGGCGACGTCCTGCCGATCGAGGGTCCCGAACTACACCACCCGGCGCCCACCCGCCCGGGCGAAGCTGCGGGCGGCCGCGGTCTTGCCGCCCTCGCGCTGGACGGCGGAAGGCTCCGTCTTCGGGCGCCGCCCGGCCGGCGGGCCGGGAGGCCTGATCGCCGCGTCGAGGGTCGGGTCGCCCCGGCTCGCCACCTTGTCGAGCCACTTCAGGATGGTCAGGCGCTTGCCCTCCGAAAGATCCCGCGTCACCGGCATGTAGTTGGCGCTGCCGATCGGCTGGTCGAAGGCGAGGCGCAGGAGAGCGGCATTCGCCTTGAGGGCCTCGGGGTCGGAGAGGTCGATCAGCCGCTTGCTCATGACGGGGTAGAGATTGGCGTACTGCGTCATGATCGGCCGGACGTGCTCCTCCCAGCTCGGGTCGTCCGGGACCGGATAGGCGTTGCGCACGTGGACGACGACGTAGTCGAAGCCGCTGCGGGCCTGGTTGCCCTGCCCGGGCAGGCGAAAATCGATGAGATAGAGCTGGCCGTCGATGTAGCCTCGGACCGCGCCGGGATCCGTCCCGCCGATGGGAAGCGTGGCGCAGCCCTCGGCGCCGGTCGTGAGCGAGGCCGGAATCTGCAGCGCCGACTCGGGCACGCCGATCGGCGGGATCGGCGCCGTGGGCGGGTTCGAGTCGTTCGGCGAGCCGCCGCCTTGCCCCGGCATGCTGCCGAGCTGGCTGATCCGGACCTTCGCGTCCGCGAGCGGGGCGCCGTAGCGCGCCGCGTGGACCGTCGTCTTGCACCGGCCCGGGGCGTCGATCCGGTGCACGATCGGCTCGGCCCCGACGAACAGGCCGTCGGCGCTCTCGCGGATCGCGATCTGGCCGTACCGGCCGTTCTCGCCCGTCCCGGCGTTGAGGTCGGTCTGGACCGCGAGCGCGAGGGGATGGTCGGCGGCGAGCGCGAGCTGCTCGTCGGTGAGCGGGAACGCGGCGATCCCGCTGGTGCTCAGGAGCCAGCCCTTCGCGAGGTACGGAATGGTGCCGATGGGCAGGAAGTTGTCGTCGCCCGCGGGCGTGAACTCGGCGACCGAGGGGTCCCGCAGGATGCCGGCCCTAAGCGTGCTGTTGGCCGGATCGCCGATCGGAGCGACGTCCGTGGCCAGCATCACCGGCCCCTGCGTGGAATCGCGGTTCGCGAAGGCGAGCTGCAGGGCGTTGCCGAGGTCGAGGAACAGCATGCGCTTGTCGCGGTCGACGCGGCCGGTGAAGTAGGAGCAGCCGACGTTCGTCGTCGCGCCGTTCGCCGGCGTGAAGCGGCGGCCGAACACGAACGATTCGGGCTCGCCCGGCAGCTGCGGGCCGATCGCGCCCGTCACCGTGCCGATGGTGAATTCCCGGCCCGTGGGCGGGCTGTCGGAGAACCCGAAGGTGGCAAGGCGGATCGAGAGCTGCCCCGTCGCCGCGCTCGCCGCCTTGAGCTCGGCGAGGAAGCGGCTTCCCGCAAGGTCCGCGGCCCACTCCACCTCGTCCAGCACCGACTGGAAGGTCGCCGAGGCGAAGGCGTCGCCGCCGCCCGGCTGCCCCGATGGGCCGAGCATGCGGCCGAACCACAGGTCGCGGAAGGCGTGCGGGCGGTAGGCGCCGCCGAAGAGGCCCGAGCCGTCGCCGCGGACGAGCCGCACCTGCATGCCCCACAGCGCCGAGGCGAGCTGCCATTGCGGGTCGATGTCGACGATCTTGCCGCTCGTGTGGTCGTCGGGCCCGCCGACGAGGCAGCCGACCGCCGGGTCGTCGGCGCTGCTCGTCGTCCCAGTGCCGTCGCCGTAGTGGACCGCCACGACGCGGCAGCCGATGAGCCGGAAGGCGCCGGACCCGGTCGGGTTCCACCAGCCGTTCAGGCTGTCGGCGTCCTGCAGCTTCTGGAAGCTCGGCTCGAAGCTCTTGTTGTCGTAATGCCGGACGTCGTTGTTGACCGTCGACACGTCCGCCTGGAACGTGCCGCTGAACACAAGCCTGACGTTGTTCAGGTAGCTCATGTGGCCCTCTTCCGATCGTCGCCCTGACCGCTTCGGCCGTCGCCGGCAGGCCACGGCCGCGGGCCGCACCGCCGCAACGGGAGCTCTGAAAAAAGGAATGCCCGTCAAATCGAGGCCCGCCGGGGCTCGGCGGATGCCTCGCCGATGATGGACGATGCCCGGCGTATGCGCAATCGGTAGTTGATCCTCCAGGTGAGCGGCAATCGCGCCGATGTGCGCGCTTCCGGCGGCGCCGGCCATCGCCGGGCGCGACCGCCTGCGGTAGCATCGAGCCTCAACCGCGGCTCGAGATCGCCCAATGGCCATCGCTGTCGATTTTCATTTCTGCCCGGGCATCGATCGGGACCGGTTCTCGAACGTGCGCCTTCTCGGGGCTGGGGACCGGAACGGACGCCCGGCTGAGTGGTCCTCCGTCCCCGATGCGGCGGGTGGCGGACGATGCGGGGCTGCCGGCGTTCCAAGCCGCGGTCGGGCTCGATGACGGATCAGTCGGACGGACGTTCCGCTGGGCCGACGAGGCGCGGGTGATCGCCTTCGCCGACAGGCGTGACTCGTCTTCCGTCATGGCGGCTCCCCCTTCTTCTCGTGCGCTCTGCCGGCTCGGCACCGCCCCGTCCGCGCCCATGGAGGGAACCTATCCCGTGGTCCACTGTTCTTCCCGTTTCAGCATGAGGACAGACGCATGAGCCGCGGATTCCCATCGATGACCGCCCTCCTGGGACTGCTCGCGGTCGCGGGCTACCAGAACAGGGACAAGATCGCCGAAATGCTCGGCGGAGCCGGACAGGGCCCGTCCGGAGCTCCCGGGCAAGGCGGCGGCCTCGGCGGCTTGCTCGGCCAGCTCGGCGGCGCCGGCGGCGCCGGTGGGCTCCTGAGCGGAGGGCTCGGCGAGCTCGTGGACCGCTTCAGGCAGAGCGGTCATGGCGACGCCGCCGACTCCTGGGTCGGACGAGGTCCCAACAAAGAGATCGCGCCGCCCCAGCTCGAGCAGGCGATCGGCCCCGAGGTGTTGGACACCTTGTCGAAACAAACGGGACTGTCGCGGCAGGAGCTGCTCGCAAGATTGTCCCGCGAGCTTCCCGACGCAGTCGACAAGTACACGCCGCAAGGCCGGCTTCCGACGGAAGCGGAGTTTTCGCGTTCCTGACCGCCGGCACACCAAGCGGAGATCGCGGAGATCGCGGCCCGATCGAGACGGGGCCGATTCAACCTGAGTGGGAGAACCCTATGGGCATCATCTGGACGATCATCATCGGCTTTATCGCGGGCGTGATCGCGAAACTGATCACGCCGGGCAAGAACGAGCCCTCCGGCTTCATCCTGACGACCATCCTCGGGATCGTCGGCGCGTTCGTCGCGACCTGGCTGGGGCAGGCGCTCGGGTGGTACCGCCCGGGGGAAGGCGCCGGCCTGATCGGAGCCATCGTCGGAGCCGTCGTCGTCCTGTTGATCTGGGGTGCCGTGATGGGGCGGCGGGGCTCGGATCGTATTTGATAGGCCAAGCGTTCGCCTGGGCCTCGGCCGGCAGGGCGACACCGGGGACGGGGTAGCGCCCGTCATCAGCCTGTGCCGGCGTCTGCCTCGACCGAAGCGGACTTGGCCGCCCATTTCAGGTCGGCTGGGTTATCGGCGGCGTACGGCAAGGTCCGAAGCGCTTCGCCGACGATGACGAGAGCCGGTCCTTTCACGGTGACGCCTTGCATCGCATTGGCCAGCGTCGAGGCGGTCCCGTGAACGAGGTGCTCGTCGGGCCGGGTTGCGTTGAAAATCGCCAAGGCGGGGGTGGCCGGCGGCAAGCCCCGCCGTACTGCCGTCGCCAGGATCCGGCCGATGGTGCGCCGAGGCATGTAGATGGCCGTCATGGCCGAGGGATCCGCCAGCGCGGACCAGTTCAGGTCGTCCGGCAGTTCTCCGCGCATATCGTGCCCGGTCAGGAATTGCAGGCGACGGGCGATGGATCGGTGTGTCAGCGGCATCTGCAGGCGGGCGGCGGCGCCTTGGACGGCGCTGATTCCGGGCACGACATCGACGGAAAGGCCTGCCTTCGCGCAGGCCTCCAGCTCCTCCGCGGCGCGGCTGAAGATGAGCGGGTCGCCTCCCTTGAGGCGCACCACCCGCTTGCCCTCGCGGGCGAGCCGCACCATCAGCGCGTTGATCTCGTCCTGCCGGCAGGAGGGCCCGTGGCCGGTCTTGCCGACGAGCATGGTGCGCGCCTCGCGGCGGGCGTAGTCGAGGACCTGCGGCGCGACGAGGTCGTCGTAGAGGATGATGTCGGCTAAGCGCAGCGCCCGCACGGCCTTGAGGGTCAGAAGCTCGGGATCGCCGGGCCCGGCGCCGACGAGGACGACGGAGCCGCGCTCGCGTCCTTTCGCGCTCCCGGTTGCGGCCGCGAGCTCGGCGAGGTCGCGCTCGGCCGGCTCCCGGTGAGCCTCGGCCATCGCGCGGTCGGAGAAGCGCTCCCAGAAGGCGCGGCGCTCGGCCGCTCCGGCGAACCTCGCCGTGACCCCGTCGCGCCACCGCTTCGCGGCCTCGACCCACCGGGCGAAGCCTCGCGGGAGCAGCGTCTCGATGCGCGAGCGCACCGCCTGCCCGAACACCGGCGCTGCGCCGCCCGTCGAGATGCCGACGACGAGAGGCGAGCGGTTGACGACCGCGCCGAACTGCACGTCGCAGAGGTGCGGGCGGTCGACCGCGTTGACGATCACCCCTTGGGCGCGCGCCGCCGCGACGAAGACGGCGCACTCCTCCTCGTCGTCCGAGGCCGCGACCGCGAGGGTAGCCCCGGCGAGGTCGTCCGGACGCCAGGCGCGCGCGTGGACGGCAATCGAGCCCGCCGCCTCGGGGGCTTGGGCTTGGCGCATCTCGTCCGAAGGCTCCGGCGCGAAGACGTCGACCGCGGCGCCGGCCGCCGCGAGGAGCTTCGCCTTCCAGGCCGCGGCCGCGCTCCCGCCGGCGACCACCGCCCGCCGTCCTTGCAGGCGCAGGAACAGCGGAAGCACCGCCAGCGGCTCGAGACCCGCGGACGTGGTCTCAACCGGCTTGCGGGGCGAGCTCACGGGCGATGATCCTTTTCATTTCCGGGACGCAGGAACCGCAATTGGTGCCGGCGCGAAGGAGGTGTCCGATTTCCTCCGGCGAGGCCGCCGCACGGGCGACGACGGCGTCCCGGATGGCGGAAAGGCCGACGCCGAAGCAGGCGCAGACCGTAGGCCCCAGGTCGCCAAGCCCGTCGGGGGGCTGCCCCGACAGGGCGAGACGCCGGCCCGCCGCGACGAGGTCCGGCTGGGCGAGCAAGGTCTTCGCGGCTTCCCACTGGGGCTGTGCCGCCGCCGGCCCGACGAACAACACGCCGTCGAGCTGCCCGTCTCGGAAGGCGGCGCAGCGGAAGATCTCTTGGGCGGCGTCGGCGAACTCGACGAGCTCGGCGTCGGGGAACAGCGCCGCGCCGGCGTCGGCGACCTCGCGCGCGGTCTGGTTTGTGGCGAAAAGGGTGCCTGCGCCGCCCTCGACCGCCGCCCGCGCCCACCACTCGAAGGAAACCGGGAGCGCCCGTCGAGACAGCATGAAGCCGCGCAGGCGCATCGGCGCGGGTGCGATCGCGGCGGGCGTCGCCTTGGCGTCCGGCTGGCCCGAGACGGGATCGACGAGCGGATGCACGAGGGCGCCGACGCGGCCCGCGGACGCGGTCTCCCCGCTCCAGTGGATCGGCGCGAACAGGGAGCCTGGCCGCTGGCCCGTCTCGACGGCGACCTCCAGGACGGCGGCGCCGTGGGCCGTCGACACCCGCGCGAGGTCGCCGTCCGCGAGGCCGAGCCGCGCCGCGTCGGCCGGGGCGAGCTCCACGAATGGCGCCGGGCGGTGCGCCCCGAGGCGCGGGCTCCGTCCGGTCCGCGTCATGGTGTGCCACTGGTCGCGTATCCGGCCGGTGTTGAGGCGGAAGGGGTATTCCTCGGAAAGGGCCGCGGCCGCGGGCCGCGCGGGCGCGACGAAGCGGGCTTTCCGGTCCGGCGTGAAGAAGCGGCCGTCGGCGAAGAAGCGACTCTCCCTCGCCCCGACCCCCCTTGCAGGGGAGGGGCAAGGCCATTGCACAGGCTCGAGGGCGTCGTAGTCCTCGTCGGAAAGATCGGCGAGGCCGCCGATGTCGAAGTCGCGGGCGCCGCCGTTCTCGAACGCCGAGAGCGCGGCGTGCTCGCGGAACACGTCGGCCGCGGAGCCGTAGGCGAAGGCCTCGGCGAAGCCCATGCGCTTAGCCACCTCGGCGACGATGCGCCAGTCGGGCCGCGCCTCGCCGGGCAGGGGCAGGAAGGCGCGTTGGCGCGAGACGCGGCGCTCGGAGTTCGTGACCGTGCCGTCCTTCTCGCCCCAGGCGGCGGCGGGGAGGAGCACGTGGGCGCCGCGCGAGACGGTGTCGTTCGCGGCGACGTTCTCGGACACCACGAGGAGATCGAGCTTCCGCAAGGCGTCGCGGGCCGCATCGGCGTCGGGAAGCGACACGGCCGGATTCGTGGCCATGACCCACAGCGCCTTGACCTTCCCCTTGGCGACCGCCTCGAACAGGGCGACGGCCTTCAGGCCCTCCCGGAACGCCATCCGCGGCGCACCCCAGAACCGGCGCACGCGGTCGACCTCCTCGGGCGAAAAGCCCATGTGGGCCGCGAGCGCGTTGGCGAGGCCGCCGACTTCCCGCCCGCCCATGGCGTTCGGCTGCCCGGTGAGCGAGAGCGGCCCCATGCCCGGCCGCCCGATGCGGCCCGTGGCGAGATGACAGTTGACGACGGCGTTGACCGTGTCCGTCCCCCGCACCGACTGGTTCACCCCCTGCGAGAAGCAGGTGACGACACGCTCGGTCGCCCGGAACAGCGCGAAGAACTTTTCGACGTCGCTATCCGGAAGACCGATCGTCCGCGCGGCAGCTGCGGCGGTCGGCGCGAGCGCGCGGGCGCGCTCGACCGCCTCGGCGAAGCCGGTCGTGTGATCGGCGACAAAGACGCGGTCGAGCGCCCCGGTCGCGGCGAGGTGGACGAGGAGGCCGTCGAACAGGGCCGCGTCCGTGCCGGGCGCGGCCGGCAGGAAGAGGTCGGCCTCATCGCCGGTCGCCGTGCGGCGCGGATCGACGACGACGATCTTCGTCCCCCGCCGTTCCCGCGCGTCGAGCATGCGCCGGAACAGGACCGGGTGGCACCAGGCTGCGTTCGAGCCGACAAGGACGATCAGGTCCGCCTCGTCGAGATCCTGGTAGCAGCCCGGCACCGTGTCCGAGCCGAAGGCGCGCCGGTGGCCGGCGACGGACGAGGCCATGCACAGGCGCGAGTTGGTGTCGACGTTGGCCGAGCCCAGAAAGCCTTTCATGAGCTTGTTGGCGACGTAGTAGTCCTCGGTCAGGAGCTGGCCCGAGAGGTAGAAGGCGACGCTGTCCGGGCCGTAGCGCGCGAGCGTCTCCGCGAAGCCCTGTGAGACCCGCTCGAGAGCCGCGTCCCAGGTCGCGCGGCGGCCGTCGACCATCGGGTGCAGGAGCCGCCCGTCGAGACCGAGGGTTTCGCCCAAGGCCGAGCCCTTGGAGCACAGCCGGCCGAAGTTCGACGGATGCTCCGGGTCGCCTTCGACCGTCGCCCCGCCGCGCCCGTCCGGCCGCGCGACGACGCCGCAGCCGACGCCGCAGTAGGGGCACGTGGTGCGCACGGGCGGGAGCGGCGGCTCGATGTGGGCGTTCATCAGTACACGTCCGCCTGGTAGCGGCCGGCCTTCTTGATGCCCTGCACGAAGGCGATGGCCTCGTCGGTCGAGCGCGCCCCGTGGCGGGCGACGACGTCGATGAGGGCGCCTTCCACGTCGCGGGCCATGCGCTTGGCGTCGCCGCAGACGTAGAAGTGGGCCCCCTCGGTCAGCCACCGCCACAGGTCCGCGCCGACCTCGCGCATGCGGTCCTGGACGTAGATTTTTTCGGCTCCCTGCCGCGACCAGGCGAGGGTCAGGCGGGCGAGGTGGCCGGCCTTCTTCATGGCGGTGAGCTCGTCCTTGTAGAAGAAGTCGGTGTCCTGGCGCTGGTGGCCGAAGAACAGCCAGTTCCTGCCCGGCGCCCGCAAGGCCTGCCGCTCGCGCAGGAAGGCACGGAAAGGCGCGACGCCCGTCCCCGGGCCGACCATGACGATCGGCGTGGCGGGATCGGCGGGCAGCGCGAAGCCGTGCGCCTTCTGGACGTAGATCCTGAGCGGCGTCCCGCTCTCGATCCGCTCGGCGAAGAAGGTCGAGGCGACGCCGAGGCGCCGGCGCTTGTTCACCGTGTAGCGCACGGTGTCGACAGTCAGCGCGACGCGGCCGGGATCGGCCTTGGGCGAGGAGGAGATCGAGTAGAGCCGCGGCTGCAGCGGCTCGAGGGCCTCGGCGAAGGCCTCGGCGTCGGGGCGGGCTGCCGCGAACTTGTGCAGGGCGCCGAGCACGTCGAGGGTCGCGGCGTCGCCGTCCGGGTCCTCGCCCGCCGCGAGCGCCTGGGCCTTGCGGCGCTCCGCGCCGCCGGTGACGTAGGAGAGGAGCTGAAACAGCGCGTCCGGCGCCGCGCCGAGGTCGGCGTGGCGGAGGAGATGGTCGCGCAGCGTCCGCCCGCCGATCGGGCGCTCGGGCCGGGCACCGAGCTGGGCGATCACCGCGTCGACGAGGGCCGGGTGGTTTGCCGCGAACACGCCGAGGCTGTCGCCGACCTCGTACGTCAGGCCGCAGACCGTCAGGTCGATCTCGACGTGCCAGGTTTCTTTCTCGGAGTGCGGGGCGTTGAGGCGGCGGCGGGACAGGAAGATTCCGTGCGCCGGGTTCGCGCGGGTGCCCGCGGGCGCTTCGGGAGCCGGTTCGGCGGGCTCTTCGCCGGCGCCGCGCGCAACCGCTGGGGCGGCGGGCTTCGCCTCCGCCTTCTCGCTCTCGAGTTCCTCCGCGAGCTTCCTGAGGGCGCGAAGGGTCTCCTTGCCGCCGGGAGCGCAGAGGTTGAGGCGTTCTTCTTGTCTCAGGAACAGGGCGTTGGCGTAGTCGGCGCAGTTGTAGCCGCATTGGCCGCAGTCCTGCTGCGCCATGGCGGCCATGAGGCGCGGCGCGAGGGGGCGTTCGGCCGCCATCGAGAGGCGCTCGCCGAGGGGAAGCGAGGGGTCGTGCCAGGGGGCGTCGCCCGCGTCCGCGAGCGCCGGGCTCGCCGGCGCGCCGGCGAGGCCCGCCGCGTCGACCGCTGAGAGCGGGGTCGCGCCGGCGAGGTCGGGCGACAGGAGCGCCGCGAAGTAGCCCGAGAGCCAGGCCCGCTGCTCGGGCGAGAACGGCGCGTTCTCGGGGACGAGGAGCGCGGGCGGGGCGGCGTGCATGGTCATGCGGCGGCCTCGACATCCTCCCCTCCCCCCGGAACTCGGGCTTGCCCGAGTTCCGCACCGTCGTGCGCAAGTCGGGCAGGCCCGACTTGCGTCGGGGAGGGGTCGGGGGTGGGGGTCGCAGGTGTAGAGCGCCGGTCTTCGGAACGAGATAAGGAGAGGCTGTTCCGGCCAGCCACGTCCTCAATTGTTGAGCTTGCGTCTCGACCCCCACCCCTACCCCTCCCCGCAAGGGGGAGGGGTACAGCAGTCACGAGGGCGCGCAGCGCCTCGATCTCATGGCGTAGCGTGAAGGCCTGGAAGCTCTCGTCCGGGCTGAGGCGATGGGCAAGATAAGCGCGGAGCAGCGCCTCGATGCGGGCCGGGCAGTCTTCGGCGCGCACGCCCTTCCACAGCTCGCGGCCGATCCTGGCGTTCTCGGCGAAGCCGCCGCCGACGACCACGTCGTAGCCCTCGACCGTGTCGCCGTCGTCGCCGGCATCATTGCTCACTTGGACCTTCGCGCCGATGAGGCCGATGTCGCCGATGTAGTGCTGGGCGCAGGAGTGGTGGCAGCCGGTGAGATGGATGTTGACCGGCCCGTCGAGGGGAACGCGCGCCTCGACGTGGTCGGCGATCAGGAGGGCGTGGCCCTTGGTGTCGGAGGCCGCGAACTTGCAGCCGCGGTTGCCCGTGCAGGCGACGAGCCCGCCCCGCACGCTCGAGGCCTTCGTGGAGAGCCCGAGCGCCGCGATGCGCGCCTCCACCTCCGCGATGCGCGCGTCCGGCACGCCGGAGAGCAGAAGATTCTGCCAGACGGTGAGGCGCAGGTCGCCGTCGCCGCAATCGCGGGCGATGGCGGCGATCCCGCGCATCTGGTCCGTCGTGAGCTTGCCGACCGGAAGGACGATACCGATCCAGTTGAGCCCCGCCTGCTTCTGCGGATGCGCGCCGAGGTGGGCGAAGCGGTCGGCCGGCGCGCGCGGCGCCACGTGCTCCGGCGTCACGCGGGGGAGAGAGCGGCCGAGCTTTGTCTCGACCTCCTCCAAGAACTTCTCGAAGCCCCAGGCGTCGAGCACGTATTTCAGGCGTGCCTTGTTGCGGTTGGTACGATCGCCGTTCTCGATGAACACGCGCACGATGGCGTCGGCGACCGCCGTGCAGTCCTTCGGCGCGCAGACGACGCCGGTGTCGCGGGCGATGTCGCGGTGGCCGGTGATGCCGCCGAGCACGAGGCGCATCCATACGCCCGGCGCGACCGCGGCGCCTTCCCCGATCGTCACGGCCTGGAAGCCGATGTCGTTCGTCTCCTCGAGCACCGGAATCGTGCCGCCGCCGTCGAAGGCGACGTTGAATTTCCGCGGCAGCCCGTAGAGGGAGCGGTCGTTGAGGATGTGGAAGTGCCAGGCGCGGGCGAGCGGGCGCGTGTCGATGAGCTCGTGGCGATCGCTCCCGGCGGTGGGCGAGCCCGTGACGTTGCGGATGTTGTCGGCGCCGGCCCCGCGTGCCGTCAGCCCGAGGTCCTGGAGGCCCTCTAGAACCGCGGCGGCGCTCTCAGGAAGAATCTCGCGGACCTGGAAGTTCGCCCGCGTGGTGACGTGGGCGTAGCCGCCGCCGTGGGCGTCCGCAAGGGCCGCGACGCCGGCGAACTGCCAGTGGTTCAAGATGCCGTTCGGAATCCGAAGGCGGCACATGAAGGAATTCTGGTTCGGCGCGACGTAGAACAGGCCGTGATAGCGCCAGCGGAAATTGTCCTCGGGCTTCGGGAATTTTCCGTCATCCGCCTCGGCCTTGAGGCGTGCGTAGCCGTCGAACGGATGCTCGGCGCGTTTCCACTTCTCCTGCTCGGCGAGCTTCTTGCCCTCGGCCAGAACCTTGTCCTGCGCTTTGAGGTGGATGGCGTCGGGGCCGGTCGGTTCCGCGGAAGCGGGCGCCGCGGCGCGTAAGCTGCCTCCCGCCGCCCGGGCGGCCGAGAGCCCCGAGGCGAAGCCTTCGAGGTAGCGTTTCTGCTCGGCGTCGAATCCGGACATCGTGGTCAGGCGCTGAATCCAAAAGCGGAAGGGACGCCACAAACCTCCTCATCCTGAGGTGCGACCCCGGCCTTGAGCCGGGGGAGCCTCGAAGGACGCATCCCGCCGACGCCGCGTCCAATCGGCGATGCGTGCTTCGAGGCCCGCGCTACGCGCTCGCACCTCAGCATGAGGAGGTTGGGAGACGGCATCGCGAATCTCACGCCGCCTTGCGGGCCGGCTCGGCGGCGCGGCCGAACATCAGGGCGTGGCGGAAGCTCTCGACGCGCTCGCCCGAGCGGATGAGGTCGACGTACCAGCTCTGCTCAGCGACGTCGCCGATCAGCAGCGCGCCGACGAGGCGGCGGTCGCGGACCATGAGCTTGCGGTAAGCGCCGGCAGCGGGATCCGAGAAGACGATGGGCTCGGCGTCGGCGTCGTCGGCGACCTCGCCGGCCGAGAACACCGGCACGCCCGAGACCTTGAGGCTCGTGGCGAGGAGGCTCCCGGCATAGGAAGCGTCCCCGCCGCCGAGGCGGCGCGCCAGCACCTCGGCCTGCTCGTAGGCGGGCTCGACGAGGCCGTAGATCGTACCGCGGTGCTCGGCGCACTCGCCGACGGCGTGGACGCCGGGCGCCGAGGCTTTCAGGGCATCGTCGACCACGATGCCGCGTTGCACGTCGAGGCCCGCGCTACGCGCGAGGTCGACGGCGGGGCGGACGCCGACCGCGACCACGACGAGGTCGGCCTCGAGCACGCGCCCATCGGCGAGGCGCACGGCCCGGACCGCGCTCTCGCCCTCGACGGCGGCGGTGTCGGCCTCGAGGAGCACGCGCACGCCCTTCGCCTCCATGGCCCGCTTCACGAGCGTGGCCCCGCGGGCGTCGAGCTGGCGCTCCATGAGGCGGTCCATGACGTGGACGAGGGTCACGTCGGCGCCGAGGCACGCGAGGCCGTAGGCCGCCTCGAGCCCCAAGAGCCCGCCGCCGATCACCACGGCGCGGGTGCCGGGCCCCGCCGTCTCCCGGATCGCCGCCACGTCGGCGAGGTCGCGGAAGGTCACGACGCCGGGGAGGTCCATGCCGGGCTTCGGCAGCCGGATCGGGGTCGAGCCGGTCGCGAGGACGAGGCGGTCGAAAGGAAGCGTCGTGAGATCGCCGACCGCGACCTCGCGCTCGGCGAGATCGAGCGCGGTCGCGGGGGCGCCGGTGATGAGGCGGATGCCCTGGCGCAGGTACCAGGGCCGCTCGCGGCGCCGGCACTCCGCCTCGCCGACTTCGCCGGCCAAGAGCGACGACAGCAGCACTCGGTTGTAGGCGGGCGACGGCTCGGCCCCAACCACCGTCACGTCGAACCGCCCCGGCGCGTGCCGCGACAGTCGCTCCAGGAAGCGCAAAGACGCCATGCCGTTGCCGACGACGACGAGCCGCTCCCTCATGGGGGAGCCCCGAAACTCCTCTCCCCGCAGGCGGGGAGAGGCGAACGGCGGCATCGCCCGCATTCCCATGTCACGCCGCCGCGAGCGCGGGCGCGGCGTGGCGGGCGTAGAGGAACTCGAGCACGGCGGCGCGGGCGTGGTTGTACGTGTGGTCGTCGACGAGGTCGAGGCGGCGGCGCGGCCGGTCGAGGCGCACGTTCAGGATCTCGCCGATGGTCGCCGCGGGGCCGTTCGTCATCATGACGATGCGGTCGGAGAGCAGCGCCGCCTCGTCGACGTCGTGGGTGATCATCAGGATGGTGTTGCCGAGGCGGGCGTGGATCTCCATGACCTGGTCCTGGAGGTGCGCCCGCGTCAGCGCGTCGAGAGCTCCGAAAGGCTCGTCGAGGAGAAGGATCTTCGGCTCCATGGCGAGCGCCCGGGCGATGCCGACGCGCTGCTTCATGCCGCCCGAGATCTCGTTCGGGCGCTTGTCCGCCGCGTGGTTCATGCGCACGAGGCTGAGGTTGTAGTCGATCCATTCGCGGCGCTCGGCGCGCGACTTCACCCCACCGAAGACCTTGTCGACGGCGAGCCCGACGTTCTCGCGCACGGTGAGCCAGGGCAGGAGGGAGTGGTTCTGGAACACGACGGCGCGGTCCGGTCCCGGCGCGTTGACCTCGCGCTCCTCGAGGAGCACGCCGCCGGTCGAGGCGCGCAAGAGCCCCGCCACGATGTTCAAAAGAGTCGACTTGCCGCAGCCGGAGTGGCCGATGATCGAGACGTACTCGCCCCGGGCGACCTTCAGGCTCACGTCGCGCAGCACCTCGGTTGAGGCGCCGCCGCGGGAGAAGGTGATGCCGACCCGGTCGATCTGAAGATAGGCCATCGCCGCCCCCCTATTGCGCGCTCGTGCCGCGGGTCACGAAGCTGCCGGCGGCGGCGACGAGACGGTCGAGGAGAAAGCCGATCAGCCCGACGTAGGTCAGCGCCAGGACGATCTCGCTGATGTGCGAGGAGTTCCAGGCGTCCCAGATGAAGAAGCCGATGCCGACGCCGCCGATCAGCATCTCGGCCGCGACGATCGCGAGCCACGACAGGCCGATGCCGATGCGAAGCCCCGTGAAGATGTAGGGCGCCGCCGCCGGCACCATGATCTTCAGGAAGAACTCGAACGAGTTGAGCCGCAGCACCGCCGCGACGTTGCGGTAGTCCTGCGGGATGTTGCGGATGCCGACCGCGGTGTTGATGACGATCGGCCAGATCGCGGTGATGAAGATGACGAAGATCGCCGAGGGCTGGCCGTCGCGGAAGGCGGCGAGCGAGAGCGGCAGCCAGGCGAGCGGCGGCACCGTGCGCAGCACCTGGAACAGCGGGTCGAGCCCGCGCATCGCCCACACCGACTGGCCGACGAGGGTGCCAAGCGCGATGCCGGCAATGGCGGCGAGCGCATAGCCGAAGGCGACGCGCTGCAGGCTCGCGCTCACGTGCCAGAACAGCCCCTTGTCGATGCCGCCGCGGTCGAAGAACGGGTCGGCGATCAGCTCGAAGGTGTCGCGGAAGACGACGGACGGCGGCGGAAGGCCGGCGCCGGTGCGGCGGCACGCGAGCTCCCACACGAGGAGCACGAGCGCCAGCACCACCATGGGCGGCACGATGCGGGCCGCGAGCGCGCGCACAACCGAGAGCGCCCTGCCAAGAACGTGCGGCCGGCGCGCCGGCAGGGCCAGCACCTGGCCGGGCCTGGCGGGCAGGGTTGCCGGGTTTTCGAGCTTGAGGGCGGAGAGGCTCATCAGGCGACCCGCTTGATGTCGAGGGCCGCGAGGTAGGCGGCGGGGTCGTCCGGATCGAAGACCTTGCCGTCGAAGAAGGTCTCCTTGCCGCGCGAGCTCGATGCCGGGACGTCGGCCGCCGCGACGCCGAGCTTCTTCGCGGCCTCGCGCCAGAGGTCCTCGCGGTTGACCTTGGCGATGAGCGCCTTCACGTCGAGGGTCGGCTCGAACTTGCCCCAGCGGATGTCCTCGGTGAGGAACCAGGCGTCGTGGCTGCGGAAGGGGTAGGAGGCGTGGTCGGCCCAGTAGCGCATGACGTGCGGGCTCGCCTCGACCACCCGGCCGGTGCCGTAGTCGAACTTGCCCTTGACGCGGTCGGTCACGTCCTCGACCGGGCAGTTGATCCACTGGCGCTTGGCGCAGATCGCCGCGACCTCGTCGCGGTTCTCCGGCTTTTCGCACCACTGCTGCGCCTCCATGACGGCCATCAGCAGGGCCTTTGCGGCGCGGGGGTGCTTGTCGACCCAGGCCGCGCGCAGGCCGAACGACTTCTCGGGGTGGCGGTCCCACAGCTCGCCGGTGGTGATCGCGGTGTAGCCGATGCTCTGGTGCACGAGCTGGAGGTTCCAGGGCTCGCAGACGCAGAAGCAGTCCATGGTCCCGACCTTCATGTTCGCCACCATCTGGGGCGGCGGCACGACGATCGTCTCGATGTCGCGGTCGGGGTCGATGCCGCCGGCGGCGAGCCAGTAGCGGATCCAGAGGTCGTGCGTGCCGCCCGGGAAGGTCATGGCGGCCTTGACGGCCTTGCCGGAGGCCTTCTTCTTCAGGAGCGCCTCCTTGAACGGCCGCGTGTCGAGGCCGACCCTGATGTCGGCGTACTCCTTGGCGACCGAGATGCACTGGCCGTTGAGGTTGAGCCGCGCCAGGATGTACATCGGCGTCGGCACGCTGTTCTGCGTCACCTTACCGGCGCTGATGAGGTAGGGCATCGGGGTGAGGATGTGGGCCCCGTCGATGCCGCTGCCTTCGGAGCCAAGGACGAGGTTGTCGCGCGTCGTGCCCCACGAGGCCTGCTTCTGCACCTCGACGTCGGGCATGCCGTGCTTCGCGAAGAGGCCCTTCTCCTTCGCGACGAAGAGCGGCGCCGCGTCGGTCAACGCGATGAAGCCGAGCCTTGCGGCCTTCGTCTCCGGCCCGGCCCCTTGCGCGAAGGCGCCGCCCGGAAACGCCGCTTTCGCGGCTGCGACCAGCGCCGCCGTCGCGCCAGCCTCCTTCAAGAGCCTGCGCCGCGTGATGCCCTTCGTCGAAACGTCGCCCATGGTCCCCATCCGCTTGGCCCCGCATGCGTCGGGGCCGGAAACGAAAAAGCCGCCGCCCTCGAAGACACATGCCAGCGCCACCGGGGATCGGCGGGCCGTGCAAGGTCTTCAGGGTCAGCGGCGCTGCTGACGATCGACCGTCGTCGCCGTTGACGGCGGCCGCGCCCTTTCATTCAAGCCGCGTGCCAGCCTGGCTGCCACGGGTGCGCACGGCGGAGCCGCCGGCTGGCTTGTGCGCTGCACATAAAGGCGGCAGCGACGCCGGATTTTGATCAGGCGGCCCGGACGGGGCGGCTACGGGCGCGAGGTCATTTCAGGAGCTCGGCGCCGGTGACGAGGGCGCGGGCGATCTCGGCGATCTTGCGCTTCTCGTTCATGGCGGTGCGCCGCAGGAGCGCGTAGGCCTCCGCCTCGGGGATGCCCTTCGCCTTCATGAGCACGCCCTTCGCCCGCTCGACGAGCTTGCGGTCGGCGAGCTCGCCCCGCACCGCCGACAGCTCGCGCTCGAGCCGGGCGAAGGCGTTGAAGCGCAGGATCGCGACGTCGACGATCGCCTTGACACGCTCGGGGCGCAGGCCGTCGACCACGTAGGCCGAGATGCCGGCGTCGACCGCGGCCTGCGCCATGGCGGGATCGGACTGGTCGACGAACATGGCGACCGGTCGTCCGACCGAGCGCGAGACCTGGAACATCTCTTCGAGGAGGTCGCGGCTCGGGCTCTCGAGGTCGATTACCACCACGTCCGGATTGACCGCCGCGAGCCGCTCCAGGAGGTCCGCGGTGTCCGGTATGACGACAACCTTGCCCACCCCCGAACCGCGCAGTCCGTCCTCGACGACGGCGGCACGGGCCCGGCTCGGGCCGACGACGGCCACGGTGAGGCCTCTCTCGATCATTCCCACCTTCACGCCCCTGGGCAGGCAAGCCTCGTGCCCGACGGCTGGAGGTTGAGCTGGGCGGATCCGGTCGAAGCAGTCCCAAGTTGTTGCAACAGGAAAGTTCACGGATAACGAGTAATCGTCCAGATCGGAATGTCGGCAACCGAAAACATCCCTGATTTGCTCATGGACCTGCGGAATATCCCAGTTCCATCGCGCCGCCGGAAAGTGCCTTCTTCTGCCATTGCGATCGCGGGAGCAGAAGATGATCGAGGCATTTTCCTTGAGCACCGCCCATCTGTTCCAGGATGCGCTGGCCTCGCAGGCAAGACTGCGCCATCGCGTCTTCGTGGAGGGCCGCCGTCTGCCGCACCCGAGCTTCGATGGCATGGAGTACGACGAGTTCGACACGCCCGCTGCCGTCTACCTCGTCTGGCGCGATCCCGACCTGGTGGTGCGCGGGCTCGTCCGCCTGCTCCCCACGACCAGACCCTACATGTTGCGGAGCTGCTGGCCCCATCTCGTCGAGGACGGCGACCTGCCCTCGTCCGCCGACGTCTGGGAGATCACCCGCGTCTGCGTGGACAGGTCCGTCGAACCCTCCATCCGGCGCAAGATCCTCCCCGAGCTCCTGTGCGGGGCCGGCGAGTATTTCGAAGCGCACGGCGTCCGGACGATGGTGGGCGTCACCCGGCCTCACCTTGTCGAGCACTTCATCCGGACCGGAGTGCGGTGGCTCGGCAAGCCGGACATGATCGAAGGCGAGATGGAGCGCGCCTTCATGGTCGGCCGCGAGCACATCCGCCCTGAGAGGCACTGCGAGCGCTACGGCATCTCCGGCCGGGTGCTGGAGATGGCAAAGCCGCTGAGGCTCGCCGCATGACCTGGCGCAAGAGGCCCGCCGTTCTCCGCGACGGAGACGCCGCCGGAGCGGCCCGGAACATGCTCGACGCGGTGTCGTACCTGATCCGCGTCGCGTCCAAGGCCGGGCTGGAAGGGGTCGCGGCGAAGCTCTGCGCCGTGAGGATCGATCTCGTCGAAGCGACCTTCGCCCCCTCCGATCCCGCCAGCGCGCGAGACCGGAACGCGACCGCAAGCCGCCGCACGCAAAGGGCGAGGAAAACCCATGCAGCCAAGACGCATTAGGCCGGCGCCGGCAGGTGCGGACGTCTGCGAGTCGAACGTCCGCTACTACTCGCGCCATATTCCGTGCACGTTCCGGACCGGGCGGAACGCCGTCGTCGTCGACGAGGACGGGAACCGGTACATCGACTTCCTGTCCGCCTGCGGGTCTCTCAACTACGGACACAACCATCCGCGCATCAAGGCGCCGGCCGTCGCATATCTCCTTGGCGACGGCATGCTGAACGCCCTCGACCTCAACACGACGGCGCGGCGTGATTTCATCGCGAAATTCCGGAAGGTCGTGCTCGAGCCGCGCGGCCTCGACTACAAGCTCCAGTTCACCGGGCCGACGGGCACGAACGCGGTCGAGGCAGCGCTGAAGCTTGCCCGCAAGGTCACGGGGCGCACCACGGTCGCGGCCTTCAGCAATGCGTTCCACGGCGTGTCGCTGGGGGCGCTCGCCGCCACCGGGAACCGGGCGGCGCGCAGCGCGTCTCTGGCGTTGCTGCACGGGGTGGTCCGGCTGCCCTTCGACGGCTACGAGGGCGCGGGGGTCGACGATCTCGACCGCTTCGAGGCGATGTCCCGCGACGGCTCCGGCGGCATCGAGCTTCCCGCCGCCTTCATCGTCGAGACGGTGCAGGGAGAAGGCGGTCTCAACGTGGCGTCCGTCCCGTGGCTGCGCCGTCTCGCCGAGGTCGCGCGCCGGATGGGCGCGCTTCTGATCGTGGACGACATCCAGGCCGGCTGCGGCCGCACGGGGCCGTTCTTCAGCTTCGAGCGTGCCGGGATCACGCCGGACGTCGTCTGCCTCTCCAAATCCCTGAGCGGGCTCGGGCTGCCGATGTCGCTGGTGCTGCTCCGCCCCGACTGCGATGCCTGGGCGCCCGGCGAGCACAGCGGCACCTTCCGCGGCAACAACCTGGCGTTCGTCACGGCGGCGGCGGCGCTGGACTTCTGGACCGAGGCCGACTTCATCGCCGACATCGCCCGGCGCGCGAGCACCATCGAGAGATGGATTGCCGAGATCGTCGCCGGCCATCCGAGGCTCGGGCTCCGGGCCAAGGGCCTCGGCATGATGCGCGGCGTCGCGTTCCCGAGCGGCGCGTCGGCGACGGGCGTGGCGCGTGCGGCCTACGACAGGGGCGTCCTGGTCGAGACGGCGGGGCCTCGCGGCGAGGTGCTGAAGCTGCTGCCGCCCCTCACCATCGAGGCCGACGTGCTCGATCAGGGCCTAAGTCGGCTTGCGGACGCGATCGGGGCCGAGGCGGCGGCCCATGACGCCGAGCGTTCGACCAGGGCGGCTTGAGGGAACTCAGTGCAGGGCGCGTCCGCCGCCCTTCGGCATCATTGCCCGATCGGAGGATCGTCGCGCGAGGTACTCGATGCAGGTGTCGATCAGCGGCAGGTCGATGGCGTGCGTCCCGAGGCGGCGCGCTTCCGCGCGGATGTGCAGGAGCATGCGCAGGCTGGTGAGTAGTCCCGCCCGCGAGGCGCCCGTCGCGGCCCGCGTCGAGCTCCCCGGCGACGCCGGCACGCCGCGGTCGCTCAAGAGCCTGTCGAGAACGGGATCGAGCGCGCGTGCGATCGCGAAAGCGCAAGCCTGGATTTCCACGAGGGCCATCGTTTCGCCGAGCAGCGGATCTTCTCCGGCCTCGCTGACTGCGGCATTCGGACCATGCGAGGGCATGACGGGCACGCACAAGAGGATGCCTGCCGATTTGGTCGTCCGGCATCCCACGCCGTCAACCTGAGGAAAGCCGCAGATCGGGCCGCAGCCGCGGTGCAGATCAGAGCTTCAGCAGCCCGAGCTGGATCGCCACGACGACGGCCATGATCCGGTTGCTGGCGCCGAGCTTCTGCATGACGTTCGTCAGATGGAACTCGACCGTCCTCTCCGCGATCGACAGGATCTTGCCGATCTCCCAGTTGGTCTTCCCGTCCTTCACCCATTTGAGGCACTCGAGCTCGCGCCCGGTCAGGAGCGGAGCATCGGCCTTGTCCGACGGAGCGGCGAGCTCTCCGTGCCGGAGCCAGGCCTGGACCGCCAGCGCGTAGACGAAGGGCGCCCGTGCAATCGGAGCCTCGCGTTCGTTGCGCAGGCTCACGCTGATCAGGTCCACCTGCTGCCCCGGGGCATGCAGGGGCACGGTCAGCCCCGAATGGACCCCGATCGCGCGACAGTCGTCCAGGAAGGCCCGCTGCTCGGCCGTGAGCGTCGAGGGGTGCGTCACCTCCGCCCAGGAGAAGGGGCGGCGGGCGCGCTGAGCGTGCTCGAGAACCGGATCGATGCGGTCCCACCCATGGTCCCGGTATGCTTCCACGTAGCCCGGGGGGAAGTCTGCCCAGACGATCTCGTGCAGCCCCCGATTTCGCGTTGATGCGAAGACCAGGTTGTCGTATCCCTCGCCGTTAAGGGCCCTGGCCAAAAGGTTCTTCACGCCGTCCGTGGTGGTGGCGCGCCGGGTCTTCTCGATGAAGTCCTCGAGCTTGTGGGCCATCTGCTCACCCTGGCGCGCTCATCCCAACAGAGATGCTTTCCGGAGTCCAGTTTTGGTGTCCGCGACCGTCCGCCCACTCGAGGAAGCCCAGCATCAGCGCGTTGAACACGGCGGGCGCCTGCCAGTGCGGCGCGTGGCCGGCCGTCTCGATGAGCTGGACCCCGTCTCGCCAAAGCCTCCGGTAGGACAGCGCATGCAGGTATTGCAGATTGAGGAAGGGGTCCCTGGCTCCCTGCACGACGGCAAGCGGCTTTGGCCCGGAGCGGACCAACCGGGCTTGGTCGACGCCCGTGCCGGCGAGGCCGTTCCTCACCATCCAGAACCGCGCATCCCCGTCGGTCCGCCGCACGGCGCCAAGGAGACGATCCGAAACATGCTCGGGGCCGCCCAGCATGAGGGTGGCATAGGTCAGGGCATCGGCGGCCGTGAAGTCTCGCTTCCCCGCGAGGTCCATTCCTGGACTGTCCGTGAAGGCGTCGCGGAGCGCCTCGGGGCTGGGCCTGATCGGCGGCGTTCCCGTGATGAGCAACGAGCGGACGCGCGGGTCCGTCCCCCACAGCTCCAGCCCGACGTGACCCCCGAGGGACCAGCCCAGCACCTGGACGTCGTCGAGCGCGAGCTCGTCCAGCAGGCTGCTCAACACGGCCGCATACCCTGGAAAGCTGTAGACGGCTTTCGGTTCGCCGGCGTTCGCCGACCCGCCATGCCCCGGGAGGTCGGCGGCCAGCACCCCGAACCCGCTGGACACCAGGGGGCCGAACTGCCGCGCGAAAACCTCCTTGCAGGAAGAGTTGCCATGGACGAGGAGAACCGTGGATCTGCGGCCGGGAGCGAACAGCGCCGAGATCCGGCCGCTCGGCAACGCGAACTCGCGTCGATCGAGCCCGGGAGCCTCCGCAAGAATTCCCATCTCCATTGAAAGATTCCCGGCCCGGGCGCCGCTTGGCGACGCGCGATAGACTAGCCAAGGTCTGAACAGAGGGAAATAACTTCTTAAAGTAGCAAGAATAGTTTAGCTCATCGCAAAGTAGTAACGTGCCGAAAAGCTCACTGCGCGTCTTCCAGTGCGAGCAGGACGCGGCAAACTAGCCAGCTCAGCGGCGGCGCGGCGGCCCTTTGCGTGCGTGTGTAGGGTCTCCCGATCCGGGCTCGCGATCCGCCATGACCCGGGCCATTTCCCTCAGCAGACGCCTGTTCTCGGGCGAGCGCACCGCGAGCACGGTCCGCAGCAGCTCGCGTTCTTCGGCGGCGGATGGGTCGCGGGGACCGTCCTCGTCGAGCGCCCCTTCGTAGAAGAACTCCACGGGAAGGCGCAGGAATTGGGCGATGGAAAGAAGGCGGGACGCCGCGATCCGGTTCGCGCCCTTCTCGTATTTCTGGATCTGCTGGAACGTGAGGCCCAATTGCTCGGCGAGCCTTTCCTGCCCAACCCTGCGCAGGTTTCGCGCCTCGCGCAGCCGCTTTCCCATATGCTGATCGATGGGATCGAGAGATTTGCGATCTGGCATCGTCCGGGCCGATGAAAAGATTGAAGCACCACGTCAATAAGAGCGGACACTACCCTTTTGTAAGTCTCCGGCAAGCCGCGGACGCCTCAGACCTTGTGGAATCGGTTACAGGTCCGAACGGGTTTCGGATCCGCTCGAGAGCGGTTCGCGGCCACCCGTATCTTCTCCCAACGTCACGCAGACGGTTTCCGTGCCTTACGCTTTCGTGCCGTGGTCTTCTGTCCGAGGCCCGCAGCCTTTGCCAGATCGGAGCGGACCTTCGAATAGTTCGGCGCCACCATCGGGTAGTCGGGTCGCAAGCCCCACTTGGCGCGATATGCTTCCGGCGTCAGCCCGCGTGCCCTGAGATGGCGCTTGAGCGACCGGTACTGACGCCCGTCCTCGAGGCTGACGATGTAGTCGGGCCGGACGGTCCTGCCGACCGGCACCGGCGGCTTGGGCGGGGTGGGCGTTTCCTCGACCGGCTGATTTGACGACACCTGCAAAAGCGCTTTGTGAACGGCAATGATCAATTCCCCCAAGTCTGCTTGGGGAACAGAATTATGCGTCACATAGGATGCGACAATGTCGCTGGCCAGCGTCAAGCAATCCAGCGACTGCGACGGCAAACCTGCGGTCATGGGCCAACTCTCCAATGAAGCCTATGAAGAATCGTAACGGATACTTGGCGTCGAGAACACATACCTGCGCGCGCAGGCCAAACTTCGGACAACGCGGCGCTCGCCGGAATGGATTCACATGGCTTGCCCAATGAAAGCTGGCATGAGTTGCCCCTGACATGCAGGCGCACGCCGATGCCCGCTCGGCACGGCCGATATCTCGTCCACGCCGACGCATGAATCGGAGGCGAGAGCGGGCGCCCTGTCGGGCACTGTCCTGAGGTTGCAGCGCTCCGGCCGGCGGCGAGTGCATAGGGGCAGCGCTGAATCTCCGGTCCGGCAAGGCCCGACTGGCTCGATGGCTGCTTCATCGGAAAGCCGGATCGTGCGAGGCTGTGCCTCAGGCCGGCAAGCCGTCCGATTGCGGAACTCCTGCAGGCTGGACATCGACGGCAAGGCAGGACCGCGATCCGAACGAATCCCGAAGGGTGCCACCATGGAACCGAGGGGCTATGCGCCCGCCCAGAAATGGCTTCATTGGACGATAGCCCTTCTCATCGTCGTCCAGGCGGCGGTCGGGCTCACGATGGCGCGTCTCGGCGACGGGGAGCTGAAGAACACCCTCTATGAGCTGCACAAGTCGGTCGGGCTCGTCGTCCTCGCCCTCGCGCTCGTCCGCATTCTCGTCCGCGCCCGGAAGGGGGCGCCGCCGCTCGAGCCAGGCATCCCGGGCTGGCAGCGGCTCGCGGCGCATCTTT
This sequence comes from Beijerinckiaceae bacterium, assembly GCA_036389455.1. Lineage (GTDB taxonomy): Bacteria > Pseudomonadota > Alphaproteobacteria > Rhizobiales > Beijerinckiaceae > JAJKJG01. Next base: position 14,111 of record DASVPW010000093.1, on the reverse strand, counting down.
CGCATTATGCGCTCTACGTCCTGATCGTCGTCGTCCCGCTCGCCGGCTGGACGGCGACGTCGTCCTGCTGCGCCCCCGTCAACCTGTTCTGGACGATCCCGCTGACGCTTCCGGCGCCGGGGAGCGAGGCGTTCGCCAAGGCTGTGTTCCTGGTCCACTTCGCCCTGGCCTTCACGCTCGTCGGCGTGGCGCTGGTCCACGCCGCCGCGGCGCTCCACCATCACTTCGTCCGCCGCGACGCCACGCTCCTCAGGATGCTGCCGCGGCGCTCATCGGCCCGGTCCGGGGCATGACGCGCCGGCCGCCGCCCGGGGCCGGTACAGGCGGACCGGGGTGCCGTGGAGCGGATGGGCGCCTTCGAAGGTAGGGTCGTAGGCGTCCGGGAACGGGAAGCCGAGCGCGCGGACGAAGGAGCCCGGGAACGCCGTGCGGTTCTCCCCGACGACGAGCCAGGCGCGGCCCAGCGTCGGCGCGTCGACGCCGGCGAGGGCCCAGGCGGCGAGGGTCTCGGAGAAGGGATAGCCGCCGAACAGCCAGGGAAGGCCCGGCGTCTTGCCCCCGAGCGCCACCGCCACGCCCGGCAGCTCGCCGGTAAGGTCGACGACCGGGTCGCCGGCGCAGAAGCCCCTTTGGACCGCGCCCTCGCGGAGCGCGCGGATGAAGGCGGCGGTGCGGGGATCGAGCTTGAGAGTTCCATGCCTGCCGATCTCGACCGTCTCGGTCTGCCGCCACAGCGGCGCGGCGAGCCGATAGGGTCTTGCAAGTCCTTTCCACACGGCAGCTCCCGTGAGCAGCACGAGGGCGAGGGCCGCGAACGTCGTCACCTCAGTTCGGCGGACGGACGCGGCGGCGATCAGCGCGACAAGGCCGAAGAGGCCGGCGTGGAGGGAGGTTTGGGAGGGGGTGTCGTTGGTGGTCCCGACCGCCGCCCCGAGAGGCAGGAGCGCCGAAAGCGCCAACGCGAGGCAGAGGCGCCGGTCGGCGCCTCCGATAAGGGCGAGGGCGATCGCGCCGTAGGCGACGGCGGCCATCCCGGGCCCGAGGTTCGGGTAGGGCCGGAAGAGGAGGATTCGCACCGCCGCGACGGCGATGGCGGCCGTCGCCAGGGCCGCGGCAATGCGGCGGGTGCGCATTGCCGGGTCGCGCCGGGCCGCAAGGCCCGCCGCCACCGCCGCAGCGACGACGGGCCAGCCGCGGGGGCGGACGAGGAAGGCGAGGAGATCGTGGATGACGCCGCTCCCGGCCGGGGGCGCCGCGCCGTGCATCTGCATGTAGCCCTTCGTCTGCGCCCAGACGGTCTCCAGAGGCAGGAGGGCTGCCAGCACTGCGAGGCCCGCCGCCGTGAAGGCGAAGGCGAGGGCGAGGACGGCCGCGATCCGCCGCGGCTCGCGCAGCAGAAGAATCGCCGCCGCGAGGAACAGGACGGCGTAGGCGGCGGCCGTCGGCGGCTTCGCGAGGGCCGCGATCAGCCCGGCAAGCGCCGCGAGCGCGGCGGGGAGGGCAGGGCCGCGGTCCCGATCGGCGAGGAGCAGGATCGCCGGCAGGAGGAGGAGCGCCGCCGCCAGGACGAGCCAGTTGTAGGACGGGGTCGGAAGCCAGAAGCCGTCGTACATCGCCGGGAGGACGGCGCCTGCCACGAGCGCCGCGGCCACGCCCTCGGCCGGGCGCGCGCCCTCCACCATGCTTTGCATGGTTCCCCTCTCCCGCCGCGCGGGGGAGGACGTCCCGGGCTGCCGGCGCGAGGCGAGGACGAGGGCCATGGCCGCCGCCCCGAGCGCGGCCAGCGCCAGCACCCCGAAGACGCGCAAGCCGAAAATCGAGCCGCCGAGGAGGAGATAGACCGGGCGGAGCGCGTAGCCGAACAGGGTCGAGGTCATCCGGTAGGCGGCCGGCTCCTGCATCGACAGGACGTAGTAGGCCTCGTCGGTGAGGTCGAACCCGCGTCCCGCGAAAGCCATGATCGCGGCGAGCACGGCGGCGGCCGCGAGCGCGGTCGCGGCCGCCGCGACCTTGAGCCCGCGGCCTCGCGCAAGCCGGCGCGCCACGCTATGGAGGTCCGGCATCGGCGGTCATCGGCCAGAGCCGGAGGCCACGGGCGGGAGCGGGGAGGAGAATGCTGACCGCGGCACCAAGGACCATGGAGGCGCTGACCGGGGCGTCTCGCGTCAAGGACGAGATCGCCGTGGTCGTGCCCGTCTACATGGGCAAAGCCGTCCTGCGCAAGCTGTGCGCGCGCCTCGTCGCGGCGCTGGAGACGATCACGCCCGACTTCTCCATCGTCCTCGTCGACGATCGTGCCCCCGACGATCCCTGGCCCCTCATCCAGGAGCTCGGGCGCGAGGAGCCGCGCATCCGCGGGGTGCAGCTCAGCCGCAACTTCGGCCAGCACTACGCGCTCACCGCCGGCATCGACCACGCCCGGGCCGAGTGGTACGTGGTCATGGACTGCGACCTCCAGGACGCGCCGGAGGACATCCCGCTCCTCTACGCCAAGGTCCGGGAGGGCTTCGACGCGATCGTCGGCGTGCGCCGGAAGGAGGGGCACGGCTTTTTAAAGCGCCATGCCTCGCGCCTGTTCTACCGCGCCTTCAATCTCCTCGCCGGCTTCGAGCTCGACTGGAGCGTCGGCAACTTCCGCATCGTCTCGGACCGGGTCGCGGACGGCTTCCGGCAGATGCGGGAGCAGATGCGGCTCTTCCCGGCAAGCCTCAGCTACATGGGCTTCATGGTCGGCGCGCTCGAATTGCCGCACCATCCGCGCGAGGACGGAAAATCGAGCTACACCTTCGGGAAGCTCGCGCGGCTCGCCTCGAACGCGATCCTCGCCCATTCGCAGACGCCCCTGAAGATCGCGGTCTTCCTCGGCCTCGCGATGGCGGTGCTCTCGATCCTTGCCGGCCTCGCCATCGCGGTCCGGGCGCTCGTATGGGGCATCCCGGTCACCGGCTGGGCGAGCCTGATCGTCGCCGTGTTCGTGGTCGGGGGCGTGCAGATCTTCATCACCGGCATCGTCGGCATCTACGTCGGCAAGACCTTCGAGGAAGCCAAGAAGCGGCCCCTCTACTTCGTTCGCGACACCGTGAACCTCCCGGACGAAGAGCGGTGAGCATCCGCGTCCTCGTCTTCCCGTCGGTGAACGAGCCGGGGCTGGAGATTCTCCAAGCGCTCGCCAAGAGCAACAAGGTCGAGCTCCTGGGCGGCAGCAGCTTCGGCAGCGCCTACGACCCCTCCCGCGTGCTCGTGCAGCGCCACCTCGAATGCCCGGCGCTCGGCGAGCCGGATTTCCGCGAACGGTTCGAGGCGCTCGTGCGGGAGAACGCCGTCGATCTCGTCTTCCCAACCGTCGATGCCCTCGTGGCGGAGTTCGCCGGCTGGACCAACCCGCCGGCCCGCTTCGTCGCGAGCCCGCCCGATTCCGCAAACCTGGTGCTCTCGAAGCGCCAAACTTACGAGCGGCTCCGAGGGCACATTCCGGTCCCGAAAATCTACGACGGAGAGGCGCCGCTGCCTTGCTATGCGAAGCCCGATGTCGGCAGCGGCAGCCGCGGCGGCTTTTTGGTGGAGACGGCCCAGGAGCTCGACCTCGCAAGGCGCCGGTCGCTCCTGATGCACGAGTGGCTTCCCGGGCCGGAGTACACCGTCGACTGCCTGAGCGGTCTCGATGGCGGCCTGATGTTCCAGAACGTGCGGGTGCGCGGCCAGATCGCCCGCGGCATCGCGGTCGGCACCACGGGCGTGCGCCACCCGCGGATCGAGGAGAGCGTGCGGCGGATCGCCCGGGAAATCCCGCTGCGGGGGCCGTGGTTCGCGCAGTTCAAGGAGGCGGCGGACGGCACGCCGACGCTGCTCGAGGTCAACGCCCGCGTCTCCGGCTCGATGACGCTGACGCGGCTGTCCGGGGTCAACATCCCGCTGATCTCGGTGTTCCTGTTCATGGGCTACCCGATCACCGTCCCGCGCCGCCTGGAGGGCGTGCGCATCAACCGCTTCCTGCGCAGCGTCGGCGAGGTCGGCGACTTCGACTGGGTGATCTTCGACCTCGACGACACCCTCGTGCGCAAGGACGGCAAGGCCGATCCCGACGTCGTCGCCCGCGTCTACGACCTGCACAACCAGGGCAAGCGCCAGCTCCTCCTGACCAAGAACGTCGACCCGGAAGGCACGCTCGAGCGCCTCGCCCTGCCGCGCGCGCTGTTCGAGGCGGTGCGCGGCGTCGCCGACAAGCCCGCCGGCGTGGCGGCGCTGCTTTCCGACTTTTCCATCGATCCGGCCCGTTGCGTGGTGATCAACGACTCCGTGACCGAGAACCTCGTCATCCAGGCGCGGCACCCGGACCTGCGGGTGCTCTTGCCCGATGCGGTCGACCTCCTCCAGCGCGAGAAGCTGCGGTGACGGACGCCGGGAGGCTCGCGCGGTCCCTCCCCGAGGCCGGGAAGTTCGCACGCTATCTCGTCGTCGGCGCCGCAGCGAACCTCTTCGCCCTCTCGATCTACTATGGGGCGACGCTCGGCGCCGGCGTCGAGCCGAAGCGCGCGCTGACGCTCGCGACTGTGATCGCGTTTTTTCCCGCCTATGCGGCGAACCGCGCCTGGACGTTCCGTGCGAGGGCCGGGCCGGCGCGCTCGCTCCTGCGCTACGGCGCCGGCTACGTCGCGAGCTTCGCGCTCCAGGCCGCGATCCTCCATCTCGGGGTCGATGTCTTGGGACAGCGCCATGAGTGGGTGGTGCTGGTCGGCCTCGCTTTCGCGACGGCGTTCTTCTTCCTGCTACAGCGGTTCTGGGTCTTCTCGGGCGCCGAGCCGGCCCGCCCGGCCGGCGGTCGAGTGTGACAAGCCCCGCGGGCGCCGCGTATAACCCGCTGCCCGCCTCGGAGCCGCCGTGCCGATCCCCTTCAACCGCCCGACCCTTGCCGGCAAGGAGCTCGACTACGTCCGCGAGGCGGTCGAGCGCGGGCAGCTCGCCGGCGACGGCGCCTTCACGGAGCGCTGCCAGCAGCGGCTCGCCCAGGAAATCGGGGCGAAGGCGGTGCTCCTCACCCATTCCTGCACCGCCGCCCTCGAGATGGCGGCGCTCCTCCTCGACATCGGCCCGGGCGACGAGGCGATCATGCCCTCGTTCACCTTCGTGTCGACCGCGAACGCGGTGGTGCTTCGGGGCGGCGTGCCGGTGTTCGTGGACATCCGCCCGGACACGCTCAACATCGACGAATCGCTCGTGGAGGACGCCGTCACGGCGCACACGAAGGCGATCTTCCCCGTCCACTACGCGGGCGTCCCGGCCGAGATGGACGCGATCGGCGCGGTCGCGCGCCGGCACGGGCTCGCCGTCGTGGAGGACGCCGCGCAGGCGCTCGGCTCGACCTACCGGGGCCGCACCGCCGGGTCGCTCGGGACGCTCGCGGCGTTCAGCTTCCACGAGACCAAGAACGTCATCTCGGGTGAAGGCGGGTGCCTCGCGATCAACGACCCGGCCCTCGTCGAGCGCGCCGAGATCGTCCGCGAGAAGGGCACGAACCGCAAGCGCTTCTTCCGCGGCGAGGTCGACAAGTACACCTGGGTCGACGTCGGCTCGTCGTTCCTGCCGGGCGAGCTGATCGCGTCCTTCCTCTACGGCCAGCTCGAGGCCTCGGACGCGATCCGGGCCGACCGCCACGCGAGCTGGACCGCCTACGACGCGGCGCTGAGGCCCTTCCGCGACCGCGGCGTCCGCACGCCGGCCGTGCCGCCCCACTGCCGGCACAACGCCCACCTCTACTACCTGATCCTGCCGGCGGCGGAGACGCGCGAGGCGCTGATCGCGGCCATGAAGGCCGACGGGATCATGACCCCGTTCCACTACGTGCCGCTGCACGCCTCGCCGGCCGGCCGCCGCCTCGGCCGCGCCGCCGGCGGTCTCCCCGTCACGGAGGATCTCAGCGCCCGCCTCGTCCGCCTGCCGCTCTACCCCCGCATGGGCGACGCGCTGCACCGGGTGATCGACCGGCTGCGGCAGCACCTCGACCGCATGCTGTGACGGCGGCGCTGGGAGTGCGTCCGTTGACACGGCACGGGGCACCTCCCATCACGGCCGCGATGGCGGACGTCACCCTCGAGGCCACCTTGAACCGCGCTCCCGGCTGGCGCCGCTTCGCCCTCGCCTTCGCGGCGGCCGCGGTCGTCACGGCGGGCGCGTGCTACGGCTTCATCGTGGCGCTCGACCCTTATGGGATCAGGACCGGCCCGGGCCGCGGCCCGACGCCGATCATGGATCTCAACCAGCGCTTCATGTATCCGCAGATCGTGCGCAGCCGCCAATACGACAGCGCGCTGTTCGGCACGTCGACGATCCGCCTGATCGACCCGGCGGCTCTCGGGCACCTCTTCGGCGCCCGCTTCGCCAATCTCGGCCTCAACGCCGGAACCCCCTGGGAGCAGATGCAGCTCGCCGGCCTGTTCCTGCGCCACGTTGCGAGCCCGAAGGTGATGATCTTCGGCCTCGACCGGACCTGGTGCGCGCCCGACGCCGACCGCCAGCTCGTAACCTTCCGGGCGTTCCCGCGCTGGCTCTACGACGAGAGCCGGCTCGATGCCGCGGTCGGACTCCTCAACCTGAAGAGCCTCGAGATCGCGGCCCGCGTCGCCATGAACCGGCTCGGGCTGATGAAGGACCGCATCCGTCCGGACGGCTACGAGGTGTTCGTGCCCCCCGACGCTTCCTACGACCTTGCCCGGGCGCGCCGGCATATCGCCGCCGTCGCGGCGCCCGCTCCGCCGGTCCCCGAGGAGCCGATGAGCGCCGCCGAGCGGGCGGCGCTCCCCATGCCGGCGCTGCCGTGGCTCGCCGACCTTCTCGCGCGCATCCCCGCCGAGACGGCGAAGATCCTGGTCTTCCCCCCGGTCCACGCGAGCGCGCAGCCGGAGCCGGGCACCCGCGAGGCCGACGTGGAGGCCGAGTGCAAGGACCGGGTCGTGGCGATCGCGCGCCGGCACGGCGCGACGGTCGTGGACTTCCGCCGCCGCTCGGCCGTCACGACCGAGGACTCGAACTACTGGGACCCGCTCCACTACCGCATCGGCATCGCTCGAGCGGTCGCAGCGGCGCTCAAGGAGGCGCACGCGACGGGCGCCGAGCCGCCGGACCAGTTCTATCGCGTGCTGGTCAGGGCGGAGCCGCCCTCGCAGAAATCCGATTAGGGCGCCAATCCAGCGCGCTGCGGTACGCCGGCACGGCGCCGGGCCGGCTCGCCAACGCGCGGGCGCGGCCCTACGATCCTTCCGTCCAACCAGGGAGGCCGCCATGGCCGACAGCGTCTACAAGGTCATCGAGCTCATCGGAACCAGCACGCAATCGTGGGAGCAGGCGGCGAAGGTCGCGGTCGAGCGCGCGGCGGAGTCGCTCCGCGACCTGCGCATCGCCGAGGTGACGGAGCAGGACGTCCAGCTCAAGGACGGCAAGGTCGAGCTGTACCGGACGAAGCTCAAGGTGTCCTTCAAGTACGAGCGCGGCGACAGCGACTGAGGCTTGCGCCGCGGCATCTCTCCCCGCTTGCGCAGCGGGGAGAGATGGAAGGGACGGGCGATGTTCGAAGGCTTCAGGCGCGAGCTGATCGAGACCCCCGAGGCGACGATCTGCGTCCGCAGCGGCGGCTCCGGCCCGCCGGTGCTGCTCCTGCACGGCTACCCGCAGACCCATATGATCTGGCACAAGGTCGCGCCGGCGCTCGCCGAGACATACAGCGTCGTCTGCGCGGATCTCCGCGGCTACGGCGACAGCTCGAAGCCGCCGACGGCGCCCGGCCACGAGCCGTACTCGAAGCGCGCCATGGCCCGCGACCAGGTCGCCGTCATGCGCGCGCTCGGGTTCGAGCGCTTCGCGGTCGTCGGGCACGATAGGGGAGGGCGCTGCGGCTACCGCATGGCCCTCGACCACCCCGAGCGGGTCGCGGCGCTCGCCGTCCTCGACATCGTGCCGACATGGGAGATGTATCGGCGCACCGACATGTCCTTCGCGCTCGGCTACTGGCACTGGTTCTTCCTGGCGCAGCCGCACCCGTTCCCGGAGCGGGTGATCGCCGCCGACCCGGAGGCCTTCCACTTCCACCGCGGCCGCGCGATGTTCGATCCGGCGGCGCTCGCCGAGTACATGCGCTGCGCCTCGGACCCGGCCACGATCCACGCCATGTGCGAGGACTACCGGGCCGGCGCGACCTGCGACTTTACCCTCGACGCCCAGGACCGCGCGGCCGGTCGGCGCATCGCCTGCCCGCTCCTGGCCCTGTGGGGGGCGAAGGGCCACGTCGGCGGCTGGTACGACGTGCCGGCGATCTGGCGCGACTGGGCCGACGACGTCGAGGGGCAGGCGGTCGAGTGCGGCCACTACATCCCTGAGGAGGCGCCCGACGCCGCGCTCGCGGCGCTGCGGCCGTTCCTCGGGCGCGCCTTCGCGGCTTGACGCGCGGCAGCCCCCGGGTGCAACGACATCGCACGCATGGGCGCAAGGCGCCCTCGAGAGGATTTTCAGACCATGGACCAGAGCCGGCAGCCCGAACGCGACCAGTCGCACGCCCGCGAGCCCGGGCGCCCACCCGGAGGACGGCCGCGCTTCGCCACGGTCGACCCCGCGACCGAGGCGCCGGGACGCACGTACGAAGGGCACACCGCCGAGGAGGCGCTCGCCGTCGCCCGCGACGTGCGCAAGGCCTTCGAAGGCTGGCGCAAGGTGCCGTTCGCGGAGCGCGCCCGGCTGATGAAGAAGGCCGCGGCGATCTTGCGCGCACGCCAAGAGGAATTCGCCGACCTCATGACGGCCGAGATGGGCAAGCTCGTGAAGGACGGGCGGGCCGAGGTCGAGAAGTGCGCCTTCAACTGCGACTACTTCGCCGACAACGCCGAGAGGTTCCTCGCGCCCGAGCCGGTCGACCTCGGCGGGCCGAAGGCCTTCATCGCCTACAACCCGGTGGGCGTGGTGCTCGCCGTGATGCCCTGGAACTTCCCGTTCTGGCAGGCCTTCCGCTTCGCCGCGCCCTCGATCATGGCCGGGAACGCGGTCGTCCTGAAGCACGCCAGCAACGTGCCGGGCTCGGCGCTCGCGATCGAGGACGTGTTCCGCGAGGCGGGGTTCCCCGAGAACCTGTTCCGCACGGTGCTGATCCCGAGCCGGGACGTGAAGGCGCTGATCGAGGACCGCGCCGTCGCCGCCGTGACGCTCACCGGCAGCGTCGAGGCAGGGCGCCAGGTCGCGGGCGCGGCCGGCGCCGCCCTGAAGAAGAGCGTGCTCGAGCTCGGCGGCTCGGATGCCTACCTCGTCCTCGCCGACGCTGACATCGCCCGCGCGGCCGAGGTCTGCGCGACGGCCCGGATGGTCAACGCCGGCCAGAGCTGCATCGCCGGCAAGCGCTTCATCGTCGTGCCGCAGGTGCGCGATGCCTTCGAGCGCGCCTTCGCGGAGAAGATGGAGACGTTCCGCATGGGCGACCCGCGCGACCCCGCGACGAAGCTCGGGCCGCTCGTCAGCGTGAAGGCGCGGGACGACACCCACGCCCAGGTCGAGGAGAGCGTCGCCAAGGGCGCGCGCGTGCTCGCCGGCGGCAAGGTCCCCGACCGCCCCGGCGCCTGGTATCCGGCGACGGTGCTCACGGACGTTCGCCCCGGCATGCCGGCCTACGACGAGGAGATCTTCGGCCCCGTGGCGGCGGTCATCGAGGCGAAGGACGAGGCCGATGCCATCCGCATCGCGAACGCCTCCGAGTTCGGCCTCGGCTCGGCCGTGGTCACCCGCGACCTCGCCCGCGGCGAGCGCATCGCCGCCGACGAGCTCGAGAGCGGCCTTGCCTTCGTCAACGGCAACGTGCGCTCCGACCCGCGCATGCCCTTCGGCGGCGTCAAGGACTCCGGCTACGGCCGCGAATGCTCCCGCTACGGCATCCTCGAGTTCGTCAACATCAAGAGCGTGCTGGTCGAGGGGTGAGCGCGTTCACCTCTCACGCAAGCCGCGAGAGGCCCACTCGCGAAGCGGGTAGGTGAGGGGCTGGGGGAGGACGCCACCGGCGGGCCCTACCGCGCGGCGGCGGCGGCCTTGGTCGGGCGGGCGTCCGCCCTGAGCGCCGCGCCGCCCTCCCGCGCCCCCAGGATCATCTCGGTCGCCCAGGTCACGAGGAGCGCGGTGTAGGCCTGCTGCCAAGCGTCCTCGGAGAGCTTGTGGTCGGCGTCCTTGATGACCCGGTAGGTCAGGGAGTGGGCGTTCTCGAACGCCGCGACGTAGTTGGCGATGACCGGATGGGGCACGATGTCGTCGTGCTCGGACTCGACCACGAGCACGTCGCCGCGGAACGCCGCGCAGGCCGCGAGCGCCCGGTTGTCCTCGGGGCGGATGGCATGCTGCCGGTACTCGGCGAGGCCGTACTTCTTGAGCTGCTCCTTTGGCAGCGGCCAGTCCTCGTCGCGGTAAAGCGCCGGCACGCGGAGCGCGAGCCAGCGCACCGGGCGCAGCTCGGTCAGGATCGCCCCGAGGTAGCCGCCGTAGCTGCTGCCGACGACCGCGATGGAGTCCCGGTCGACGCCGTGATGCCCCGCGAGGACGTCGTAGGCCGCGACCACGTCGGCGAGGTTTTCTTCCCGCGTGACGGTCTCGTGCAGCTCCTTCGTGGCGGCGTGGCCGCGCAGGTCGAAGGTGAGGCAGACGCAGCCGAGCGCGGCGATCTCGCGGGCGCGGGCCAGATACTGCTCCTGGCTGCCGCCCCAGCCGTGCACGAACAGGACGCCCGGCACCTTCCGCCCCGGCTCGACCAGGGTGCCGGCGAGCGACTGCCCGTCGACCGCGACCGGGATCGGCCTGATGCGCGTCGTCATAGGGGCTCGACCACGGCGTACTTGACGAGCGGGCCGAGGCGCTCGTCCACGCCCCGGAAGTACACGGCGGCGTGCGGCGGCGGCTCCCCTCCGCCGTGGACCTCCATGGACGAGGCGCGCACGGCGGCAAGGTCCGGGTCGGCCCGGAAGGCCTCGAGCGCGCCGATCTCGGCGCTCGACGCGCCGCCCATGCGCCAAGACTGCTCCAGCACCCCCGACCGCCGCCGTCCCTCGGCATCGAGCCCCTGCGCCACGTCGTAGTTGCGGCGCGAGGCGAAGAGCCCCGGGAAGCACGCGCCGGCGGCCTCGTCGTAGGCGCGGGCCTGCGCCACCGCGAGGCGGGCCTCCTCGGAGGGGCCAAGAGCGAGGAGGGCGTCGAAGCCGCCGCGCGCTACGACGAGGTCGGAGCCGCCGTAGACCGCCTCGCCGCCGCCGTCGAAGGTGAGGCGCTGCGTGCCCCAGTAGGTCGCGACGAGATCCGCGACCCGCACCTGGCCGACGCTGTAGGTCGTCACGTTCGTGAGGTTCTCCTCAAGCACCAACCCGTAGACCGCAAGCTCCGCGGCGTCCATCGGAGCGAGCGCATCCGCGAGCGCGGCGGCGTCCGCCACGACCGTCTGGCCGCGCCCGGCGGTCGCCTGCACGGGCTTGACCCGCACGGGGCCTTGCGCGAGGAGCCGGGCCCCGGCCTCGGCCGCGTCGGCATGGGAGAAGGCGGAGAACCCGGCGAGCGCCGCGTGGCGCACCCGCTCCGGAAAGTCCTCGGACCAGCCGTCCGGGGCCTCCGCGTCCGGACGGACGAGCGGGTGGGTGATCGCCTTCGTGGCCACGAAGGCGTGCGGGACGACGCCGCCGAAGAGATCGTGCTCGCAGCGGATGCCGAGGGCCTGCGCCGCCGCGATCCCGACGAGGGTCGCGCCGGTCACGAAGTAGACCGGCGGCAGATAGGGGAGGGCGGGTTCGTAGGGGCCCGCGAACTCCGCTCCGCGCAAGCCCGCGAGCCGGCGCGCGATCTCCCGGCGGGTCGCTTCCTCGTGCGGATCGGCGAAGCCGAGATCGGGGGGCGCATGGACGACGACCGCCCCGCCGCGGATCGGGCGATCCTGGATCGTCTCGGGCCATGCGGCAACTTGCATCGCGACACCAACGCCGCACCGGCCCGCCCGTGCCCGGCGGGACCATGAAAATCTCGCTTCGTACGGCGGCGGGCGCGGGTAGTGCCTCAGTTTGAACTGGCCGCCCGAGTGTGCCGAATCCACGATTTCCTCCCTCTTGTGGGAGGGAACAGGCTCTGCTCGAACCCGAATTCAAACTGAGGCACTACCGCGGTGGGGGCCGTTGCGTGACCGTCACGGTGCCGTATATAGCGAACCCGCCTCACGCCCGCAGTTGCATGTCCGGACCAGTCCTCTACTCTACCAATCCGTACTATTCCGTGGACGTTGCCAATCGCTATCGCAATGGCACGTTCTACGCATGGTGCAGCGAGGTGTTTTCATTGGGGCAGCAGGCTGGCTTGGCTCCCTCCAGTCGTGTAGGCGCGAGTTCTGACCCCATGACGATCTACGAGCAGCTAGCGGCTGCGGTAGAGAGTGAAGATCGGCATGACAGTCGGATTGCCGGGTATAAGAGAAAATTTCCGAGATTAGCGGAGATATGGCTTGCGAACGGAGAAATCACCCAGAATCAGCGCGATGAGATCCGGGCGGCGTGCAAGCAGCCAAGCTGGAAAATGTGGCGTCCGTTACTATTTGTGATACCGCGGGCGCCCATCGAGGCCTCCGGGCGCCTAGCTTTGGTGCCGGCGTCTCGGAGAGCCGCTCATGGCGCCGAGTACATCGTAAGCGACTTGCGGCCCGCAGAGTTCGATATCATAGAATTGCCCCGGCTCAGGTGATCAGTGCAATGAGCATCCCAGAGATCGCAGGGCTCGACCCGAACCAAGCCGCCGGACTACTCGCCCGAATGGCGCTTTCCGTTGATAGTGGAGGATTGAACCCGGACGCAGCTCCAGTCTTGCCAGGTGAGGAGGAGTTCCGTGCCCGTCTGACGGAGTGGCTCCGGTCTGAACTCCACAATGAGGGGGTTAAGGACCAAGACCTTCGGGCGCGCATCTTGGATTGGTTGGATCGGGAGGCTGAGCGTGTATCCGCGCCGGCCGATGAGGCGGCGGCCCTTGATCGGCTCTCCGCCGATGCCGTATTGCCGAGTGATGCATATACAGTGTTATTTGAAGACGATATCGAAGAGTTCGTGTCCAAAATGGGCTTCGACGATCGGCCGCTTGTCGACAAGGTCTTGCGATCCCCCGAGTTTGAGCAGCATTTTGGGCCGCCGCGCGAAAGTGATGATCAGCCATCGTTGGTATCCTTATTTGCCAAGTGGTTCAACGAGGACGACCAAAAGGAAAGATTCTTATTCATTGTGGTCGGTAACCGCGAAAAAAACGTATTCCATGTCCGCCATTTCTGGCGAGTTTACCCGAACGAGGTAGTTGTCGCTGGGGCGAGATCGCTTGTCGAGGTCTTTGAACGATTCACAGGTGTCTATGGCCTCCCATTTTCCGTTGAGGGCTGGAGAGGACGTTTTCTTTACAACAAAGTTGTGACTGCGCTTGAAAAAGATAAGCTAACGGTTGGAACCGGGACCCGTCCAAACAGTCGGGGCGTGACTGTCATAGTGGCACAGAAGCGTGACAATCTTTATCACTTGGCGTTCGGAATGAACGTGGACCTCAGTAGCTACTCAAAAGATGTCCTACGACACATTCGTAGAGCGACGATAAAGGCACGCCGGGGGGAGGAGCCTCACCACTGAGGCCGCAAGCGTGAGCTTTCTCACGATTGGTGAAAATAATCCTTGACACTGTTACCGTTTCGTGCTCATGTGCCGCACTCCCCTCTGGCGAGGGAGCCGCGTGCGCACCGGGTCGCGATGCGGAGGGGAGGCGGTCCCGCGGCGGGCGCTCGGTGTGCGTCCGACTCGGGCGGCCGCTTCGACTGCAGGGTTTTTCTCGAAGGGCTCCGTAAGGAGCCGGACGGGGAGGGCCCGAAGACATCCGCCCCCCGGCCACTACGAGCCGGGCGCGCCCACAGGGCGCTAAAGGATCCCGAAGGCCGCTCCGAAAGGGAGACCCCGCAGCGGGTCCCGAAGAGCGGTGGTCGAGGCGGCTGGAAGCGCCCCGTCCGAGGAGGCCGGGGCGAGAGAACCGCGGGGACGCCACAGGCCGGCCGACCCAGAGTTTTCGGCGTCCCCTCCTCGCCTTTGAACAAGGCCGGAGTCCGC
>DASVPW010000092.1:0-17848 GCA_036389455.1 Beijerinckiaceae bacterium | reverse complement strand
CATGGTCATGATCATGATCGGCTTCTCGATCGCCTTCGGCTACATGATGGCGATCATGCGGGTGCCGGCGAAGGCGGCCGAGTTCTTCGTCGCGATCTCGTCCGACAAGTACACCTTCCTGCTCTACGTCAACATCCTGCTCCTGTTCCTCGGCACCTTCATGGATCTCGCGCCGATGCTCCTGATCTGCACCCCGATCTTCCTGCCGATCATCAAGACCTTCGGCATCGACCCGGTGCACTTCGGCATCATCATGATCCTCAACCTCGGCATCGGTCTCCTCACCCCGCCGGTCGGGCCGACGATGGTGGTCGGCTGCGCCATCGGCAAGGTGTCGATGGAGGCGGTCTCGCGCTCGATCCTCATCTTCTACATCCCGATGCTCATCGTGCTCGCGCTCGTGACCTACATCCCGGCCCTGACCCTGTGGCTGCCGCGGGTGCTGGGGCTTTGAGGCTTCGCCAAACGAGTTGGCGGGGGCGGGCCGGTCTGCGATAGTGGCATCAACCCCGCTAGAGGGTGCTACTTTGGGAGGAAACCATGAAGAGACGTGACGTCCTCAAAGGGGGGCTTGCCCTGTCAGCCGCCGCGGTCGCGGCCCCTTACGTCAAGGCGCAGGCGCAGATCACCTTGCACGGCGCCTCGCAGTTCAACGACGACCACGCCTTCACCAAGGCGCTGGCGAAGTTCGCCGAGCTGACCCAGCAGTACTGGGGCAAGCCGATCGAGTTCGTGCTGCACAAGAACTCGGAGCTCGGCCTCGAGAAGGACTACTTCGCCTACATGAACCAGGGCATCTCGGTCGACTACGCCATCGTGTCGCCGGCCCACATGTCGACCTTCTCCAAGGCCGCGCCCTTCATCGACGCGCCGTTCCTGTTCAAGGACCTCGCCCACTGGAACAAGGTGCTCGACGCCGACATCCTGAAGCCCGTCGCCGACGAGATCGCCCAAAAAGCCGACGTGATGCTGATCGGCTACGCCGGCGGCGGCGTGCGCAACATCTTCTCGAACAAGCCGGCGACCACGCTCGCCGAGCTGCGCGGCCTGAAGGTCCGCGTCCAGGGTGCGCCGATCTGGAGCAAGACCTTCGCGGCGATCGGCATGTCGCCGACGGTGATCGCCTACAACGAGATCTACAACGCGATCCAGAACGGCGTCATCAACGCCGGCGAGAACGAGGCCGCGGGCGTCGAGTCGATGAAGTTCTTCGAGGTCGGGCCGAACCTCATCATGACCGAACACGCGATCACCATCCGCCCCTTGTGCATCTCCGGCAAGACCTTCAAGCGCCTGCCGCCGGACCTGCAGCAGGCGGTGCTCAAGGCCGGCAAGGAGGGCGGCGCGCACGGGCGCCAGATCGAGTCGTCCGAGGACGCCGCGAAGCTCGATGCCCTCGAGAAGGCGGGCAAGCTCAAGCGCGTCGCCTTCAAGGAGCGCGCCGAGATGAAGCGGCTCGTCGATCCCGTCATGGCGGCCTACGCCAAGGAGATCGGGGCGGACAAGATCTACGAGCAGATCAACGCGACCTCGTGACCGGCGAGGCCATCACACCCTCCTCATGCTGAGGTGCGAGGAGCGTAGCGACGAGCCTCGAAGCACGCACCGGCGGTGGGCGATGCGCCGGCGGGATGCGTCCTTCGAGGCCCGCTTCGCGGGCACCTCAGGATGAGGAGGTTAGGAGACTGGCACAGATGAGCAACGCGCGTAGACCGCAATGAGAAAATTCATCGACGCCTATCACCGGCTCTTGATCTGGCTGCTCGTCGCGACCGTCGCGATCCTGGTGTTCCCCGTGACGCTCCAGATCGTCTCGCGCTACACGCACCTCATCCCGCACTACATCTGGACCGAGGAGCTGTCGCGTTTCCTGTTCATCTGGATGGTGATGCTCGGCGCCATGGTCGGCGTGCGCGAGGGCACGCACTTCGAGGTCGACGTGTGGCCGCAGCTCGGGCCGAAGGCGAACGTGCTCCTGCGCATCGTCTCGCACCTCTTCGTGCTCGTGTTCGCGGTGGTGTTCCTGCACTGGGGCCTTCGCTTCGTGCGCTTCGGCTGGGACCAGACCTCGGAGCTTGCCGATCTGCCGATGGTCTGGATCTTCGCGGCCTGGCCCATCGCCGGCGCGACCTGGCTCCTGTTCCTCGGCGAGGTCTTCTACGACAACGCCATGATCCTGACCGGGCGCGCCGCCACGCCGGCGCCGACGCACGTGGCGGAGCCCGCGGAAGAGCTCCTGCCCGGGCGCAGCGCCGAATGACCGGGCCCGCCGCGATCCCTGCCATCCCCCCGACCCGCGACAAGGCGCCATGACCCAGGCAGCTCTCTCCCCCGGCATGGCGGCGCTCGTCCTGTTCGGCTCGTTCTTCTTCTTCCTCGTCCTGCGCGTGCCAGTCGCCTTCGCGCTTGGCCTCGCCTGCCTGCCGGTGCTGCTGTTCGAGGAGCGGCTGTCGCCGATGGTGCTCTTCAACGAGACCTTCAAGTCCTACAACTCGTTCATCCTCCTCGCCGTACCGTTCTTCCTGCTCACCGCCCACCTCATGAACATCGGCGGCATCACCGACCGGCTCGTGCGCCTCTCCCGCGCCATGGTCGGCAACTGGCCGGGCGCGCTCGCGCAAATCAACGTGCTCCTCTCGGTGTTCTTCGCCGGCATCTCCGGATCCTCGACGGCCGACGCCGCGAGCCAGTCGAAGATCTTCATCGACGCGCAGGTGAAGGAGGGCTACGGCCTGTCGTTCTCGATTGCCATCACGGCGGTCTCGGCGGTGCTCGCCGTCATCATCCCGCCCTCGATCCTGATGATCGTCTGGGGCGGCGTGATCTCGGTGTCGATAGGGGCGCTCTACCTCGCCGGCGTGATCCCGGGCCTTTTGATCGCCGGCGCCCAGATGGTGACGGTCCACGTCTACGCCAAGAAGTACAATTACCCGGTCTACCCGCGCGCGACCTTGCGGGAATTCTTTTGTTCGTGCGCCGTCTCCGTGCCGGCGCTGACGACACCCTTCATCATCGTCGGCGGCATCCTCTTGGGCTGGTTCACGGCGACGGAATCCGCCTGCGTCGCCGTGATTTACGCCGCGATCCTCTCGATCTTCTTCTACCGCGAGATGAATCTCGCCCAGCTCTACGAGGCGCTCCTCGACACCGGGCGCCTCTCGGCCGTCGCCCTGTTCTGCGTCGGAACCGCAAGCGCCTTCGGCTGGCTCCTCGCCTATTACCAGATCCCCCGGGCGCTCCTCGCCAACGTGACCGCCTGGGGCATGGGCCCGATCGGCGTCGGCTTCTTCATCGCCTTCGTGTTCCTCGTCGTCGGCTGCTTCCTCGACGCCATCCCGGCCATCATCATCGTCGGCACGACGCTGGAGCCGCTTGCCCGCTCCGTCGACATGCACCCGGTGCACTTCGCAATCATCGCCATCGTGTCGCTCGCCTTCGGCCTCGTGACGCCGCCTTACGGCCTCTGCCTCATGGTGGCCTGCGCCGTGGCGAAAGTCCGATTGCGATACGCGCTCAAGGACACCGTCATCATGCTCGTCCCGATGCTGGTTGTGCTGGCGGGGCTGATCGTCTTCCCCGAGATCGTGCTGTTCCTGCCGCGCCTCATCTCCCCGGAGTTTTTGCGATGAACGCTCCCCTTGCCGCGGCCGAGACCGCTCTCATCCCCGATCTCAAGGGCAAGTCCGTCCTCATCACCGGCGGCTCGACCGGCATCGGCGCCGCGGCGGCCCTGGCCTTCGGGAAAAACGGCGCCAAGGTCGCGGTGAATTTCAATTCAAGCGTCGCGGAGGCCGAGAAGGTCACAGCCGGTGTCGAGGCCGCCGGCGGCAAGGCCGTGCTCGTGCGCGGCGACGTGACGAAGCCGGAAGTCGCCGCGCAGGCCGTCGCCGAGACCGTGAAGGCCTTCGGCCGCCTCGACGTGCTCATCAACAACGCCGGCGCGCTGATCCGGCGCACCCCGGTCGCCGACTACACCGACGACTACATCGACGCCGTGCTCGATCTCAACGTCAAGCAGGTGGTGCGCTTCATCCGCGAGGGCGCGGCGCAGATGCGCCGCCAGGGCGGCGGCGGGTCGATCGTCAACGTGTCGTCGATCGCGGCGCGCCACGGCGGCGGGCCGGGCTCGGTGATCTACGCCGCCGCCAAGGGCTTCGTCGCGACGGCAACGCGGGGCTGGGCGAAGGAGCTCGTGCGCGACCGCATCCGCGTCAACGCAGTCTCGCCGGGCGTCATCATGACGCCGTTCCACGAGCGCTACTCGACGGCCGAGCAGCTCGCCGCCATGCAGACGACGATCCCCATGGACCGCCTCGGCACCCCCGACGAATGCGCCGGCGCCTTCCTCTATCTCGCCTCCGACGCCATGAGCGGCTACGTCACGGGCCAGATCATCGAGGTCAACGGCGGGCAGTACATGCCTTAGCCTCTCCCTTCGGGAGAGGTTCAGAATCCATACACCTCCGCCGGGTTGTCCACGAGGATGCGCCGCCGCGTCGCCTCGTCCGGCGCCCACGCGAGGAGCGTGTCGAGGAGCACGGCCTCGTCCTGAGGGGGTTGGCCCGGATGCGGCCAGTTCGAGGCCCAGAGCATGCGCTCCGGCGCGATGCGGACGAGTTCCTTCGCCAGACGGCCGACGTCGTCGTAGAGCGGCGCCCCCACCTTCGAGACCTCGTACATCGCCGAGAGCTTGACCCACGCCCGCCCGCTCTCGACGAGCCTGACGAGGCAGCGGAAGGCGGGATGGTTGGGCGGCACCGGCTCCAGGAATTTTCCCACGTGGTCGATGACGATCCGGCCGGGCCAGGCGCGCACCTGCGCCTCCCGCTCCGGCAGCTCGCGCCCGTCGAGCTGGAGCTGCACGTGCCAGCCAACCGACTGTACCTTCGCCGCGATGCGGTCGAGCTGGTCCCACGGGATCGCGCCGCCGCGCAGCATGTGGAAGCGCGCGCCGCGCATGCCGCCTTGGGTCAGGGCCTGGAGCTCCCGCTCCGCGACCGCCGCGTCGACGGTGGCGATGCCGCGGGCCTTGTCGAGCCCGAGCGCCGCGATGCTTTCGAGCGTGCAGCGGTTGTCGGTGCCGTAGGTGGTGGGCTGCACCACGACGGTGCGCGTGAGGCCGAGGCGGCGCTGCACCGCCCGATAATCCTCCACTCGGGCGTCCGGCGGCGTCATCGTCGCCGTCGGCGCGGTCGGAAAGCGCGCGTCGTAGAAGTGCATGTGCGTGTCGCAGGCGCCGGGCGGCGCCTTGAGGCGGGGTGCGGATGGGGCCTCGTTCGTCACTTCGTCCTCCCTTGAGTTCCATTCGGGTCGAGCGCCGCCCGTCCCCCTCCCCCCGTAGGCGGGGAGAGGTGATTAAGCGATCTCGACCGGGCGGCCCTCGTCGGAGGAGCGCAGGAGGGCCTCGATGAGCCGCTGAACCTTGAGCGCCTCGCGCCCGCTGACCGCCGGGTCGCGGCCGCCTTCGACGGCGTCGAGGAAATCGGCGATGACAGCCTTGTGGGCCTCGTGCGAGAAGGCCATGGGGTCGGCGCCGCCGCCGCCCGCGCTCGAGCCCTCCATGCGCTCGGTGCGCCCGTCCTTCCAGAATATCTCCAGGGTCTCGACCGACAGCACCGCCGTTCCGTTTTCACACGCAAGCTCGATGCGCTCGGGAAAGCCCGGGTAGGAGACGGTGGTGGCGTCGATGGTGCCGATCGCGCCATTGTGGAACTCGACGGCGGCGCAAACGATGTCCTCGGTGTCGATTTGTCGGAGCGGCGAGGTCCGGGCCATGGCGGCGACGCGGGCGATGGAGCCCGTGAGGCTCTGGAAGAGATCCAGGGTGTGGATCGCCTGCGTCAGAAGCACGCCGCCGCCGTCCCGCGCCTTCATGCCCCGGCCGGGTTGCGCGAAATACTCGGGCGCGCGCCACCAGCGGATATACGCCGAGGCCGAGACGAGCGCTCCCAACTCGCCGCCTCGCACCAGCTCGGCGAGCCGCCGGGAGGCTGTGCGGAAGCGGTGCTGCAGCACGACGCCGAAGCGCAAGCCCGCCTTCTCCATCGCCTCGACGGCCTGTCGGCCCCGCTCGACCGTGACCTCGAGCGGCTTCTCCAACAGCACGTGCTTGCCCGCGGCGGCTGAGCGCTGGACGAGGTCCTGGTGGGTGGTCGGCGGCGTCAAGAGGAGGACCGAGCGGATCGACTTGTCGGCCAGCACCTGCTCCAGGCTGTCTGTGACCGAAAAGTCCGGGTTGTCGCGGGCAAACGCCTCGCGCCGCGCCGCGCTCGGGGCGTGGCAGGCCGCGACCTCGACCCGGTCCGAGAGGTCGCGCAGGCTCTGAAGATGTGGCTTGAGCGCCATCCCGAGCCCGACGACCGCGATTCGATGCTTGCCCACCGCCGCCCCTCGCTTTTGGTTTCCGCGAGCTTAGTGCCATTGCGCGCGGCGAAGGCAAGGACCAAGTTCGGCTTGCCGCCACACGGATGAAATGATGGACGACCTCCGCCTCTTCCTCAGTCCCGCCGACTACATCGACAGCGACCACCCCACCGTCCGGGCCCGCGCGGCCGAGACGACGGCCGGGGCGGCGGACCTGGTCGAGGCCGCCCGGCGGCTCTACCTCTTCGTACGCGACGCGATCCGCTACGACCCTTACGTCGACTACACCGACCGCGAGACCTTCCGGGCGTCGAGCGTGCTCAAGGCCCAGCGCGGCTACTGCGTCGGCAAGGCCTCGCTTTACGCGGCGCTCGCCCGGGCCGCCGGCATCCCGGCCCGCCTCGGCCTCGCCGACGTGAGGAACCACCTCGCGACGCCGAAGCTCCTCGAGGAGGTCGGCACCGACGTCTTCGCCTTCCACGGCTATGCCGAACTCTTTTTGAATGGCGCCTGGGTCAAGGCCACGCCGACCTTCAACGACATGCTGTGCTCAAAGCTCGGCGTCGCGCCGCTCGACTTCGACGGGCGCCGGGACGCGCTGTTGCAGGCCTTCGACGGCGAGGGCCGCCGCTTCATGACCTACGAAGTCGAGCACGGCGCCTTCTTCGACGTGCCGGCGAAGTACGTGATGGCGGAGATGGCGCGGCTCTATCCGCGGATGTGCCGCCCGGGGGGCTTGAAAGGCCGCGACATGGAGGCGGAGGCGCAGGCCGGGTGGGCCGCCTGAGCGTGGGGGTCAGCGGGCGAGGGCGGAGCGGCGCGGGCTGCGCGTCTTCGCGTTCATCAGCACCAGCATGATGAGGAAGGCGATCTTCAGGAGCGCCTGCACCAGGAACGAACCGGACATGTCCCGATCCTCCGCGAGCCCCTTCGGCTCTTGGCGTCCGCGCGGACAAGACCGGCGAACAGGCTGAAGCATCGCGCAAAAGCGATTAAAATGCCGTGCACCGGCGCACCCCGCATGGACTCGTGGTGTACGAAGCCTGTACGCATTCGCGACAATCACAAGGCGTCGACCATGTCCCGTCCCAAGGCCCGCCCGCAGGTCATCATCGACAACGACCGCGTCGCCGTCACGAAGTGGAGCTTCGAGGACGGAGCCGAAACCGGCTGGCACCGCCACGGCCACGACTACGTCATCGTGCCGCTCGGCGACGGCAAGCTCATCGCCGAGGAGCCCGGCGGCGGCACCCGCGAGGCGGCGATGAAGGACGGCGAGCCCTACTTCCGGGAGGAAGGCGTCGAGCATAACATCATCAACGGCTCGGGCCGGCCGTATGCGTTTTTGGAGATCGAGATCAAGCGGGGGTAAACCCCTCTTCCTCGCGGGAGAGGTTGGCGGCCGCCCGCCGCTCCGGCATCACCGTAATAGTCGGGCTCGCGGCGCCGGGCGGATCGCCGGCCGTGACCGTGACCTCGACCGACATGCCGAGATAATCTTCGGCCGTGCCCGAATAGCTGCCCGAGACCGGCACGGCCTGCGCGGGGTCGCGGGTCACGGCGACGCGGATGAGCGCGGCGCTGCCGATAAGGGCGTTCGTCGGGTCGTATTCGACCCAGCCGGCGCCCGGCAGGTAGATTTCGCACCAGGCGTGCGTCGCGCCGGCCCCGGCGGTGCCGTCGTCGCCCAAGCCGTCGAGCTTCGGGTCGTAGAGATAGCCCGAGACGAACCGGGCCCCGAAGCCGAGGCTGCGCACCGCCTCCATCATCAGGAAGGCGTAGTCGCGACAGGTGCCGCTGTGGCGCTCCAGCGTCTCGATCGGCGTTTGCGTGCCCTCCTCGTCGCGCACGGCGTAGGCGAACTGCGCCTTGATGGCCGAGTTGATCGAGGCCAGGAGCTCCAGGGTGTCCATGGGCTTCTGCCGGACGAAGCTCCTTGCCCAGGCGTCGATCATGCCGGTCGGGTCCGGCGAGTGGCGCTCGAGCTGGCGGCCCAAGTCGGTGCGGTCCTCGCTCGAATAGACGAAGGGGTAGGCGGCGGCGTCGGAAGCGAGGCGGAACGCCGGGCGCTCGAGGGCGAAGCGCTCGAGGTGCAGGGTGCTCTCGATGCGCAGCTCCGCCGCCTCGTCCCGGAAGTCCGCGATCGCGACGGAGTTGCCGAACACGTCGTGCAGCCAGTGCAGGTCGGCGGGCGGGGAGAGCACGAGCTCGGTGCCGACGAGGCGCAGGTCGTGGCTGTCGCGCGGGCGCAGCATCATCCGGTGCGGGCCGAAGCCGACCGGGCGCGCGTAGCGGTAGACGGTCGCGTGGTGGACGGTGAACTTCATGGAATTGTCAGGCTTGGGGCCGCGCGGGTGGAAGTCAACCGGGCTGGCCGCGCTTCGTTCCGGACCGACGATGCCGCACCGGCGGCGCATGAGGGCGGCTGCCCTTTTTCCATCACGGTTCGCGTGCTAACGCCTCGCCCAGGGGCGCGAAGCAGGTCCGGACGGGACCTCGATGCGCCGGATGCGGGCGGATTGCATGATCTCGACGCGCCTCAGCGCAGCTTTCGCTGCAGGCCTTCTCGCCGCGGGCTTCCTCGCGGGTGGGGCGGCGCGCGCCGACAAGATCAAGAACCCGACCGCGGTGTTCTCCGGCCTCGACAAGATCACGGGCCGGATCATCTCGTTCGAGGTCGAGGTCGACGAGACGGTGCAGTTCGGGGCGCTCCAGCTGACCCCGCGGGTGTGCTACTCGCGCCCGCCGACCGAGAGCCCCCAGACCACGACCTTCGTCGAGGTCGACGAGGTCACCCTCGACAACAAGTACCGCCGGGTGTTCACCGGCTGGATGTTCGCCTCGAGCCCCGGCCTGCACGGGATCGAGCACGCGATCTACGACATCTGGCTGACCGACTGCAAAGGCGGGCAGGAGGTCATCGTCGAGGCCAAGGACCCGGACGAGACGCCGCCACCGGCCCGCGAGCGCGACCGCGGCCGTCGCCAGACCGCGCAGCCGGGCCAGCAGGCCCCGCAGGCCTCGCCGGCGGCGCTGCCGCAGGACCGGCGCCTCGACGTGGCGCCGCCGCGCGGCGTCCCGGTCGAGCCGCCGCGCCAGCAGCCGACCCGGCGCTTCTTCCCGACCAATCCGGGCGGCGGCGGCTTCGACCCGTCCGGCGGCAACCGTTAGGCTTCGACCGCGCCCAGCGTCCGCAGCGCCTCGGCGCCGCAGACCGCGTCCTTCGGCCAGGCGTACCAGTCGGCCGGGGCGTCGATCGCCTCGCGGAGCAGCCGCTTGTAGGCTTGTCGCGGCAGCTCGATCGCGCCGAACTGGGCGAGGTGCTCGGTCACGAACTGGGTGTCGAGGAGCCTGAAGCCCCCGGCCTTGAGGCGGGCCGCGAGATGCACCAGCGCGACCTTCGAGGCGTCGCGCTCGGCATGGAACATGCTCTCGCCGAAGAACGCCGCGCCGAGCCGCACGCCGTAGAGGGCGCCGACGAGGCGATCGTCCCGCCAGGCCTCGACCGTGTGGCAATGGCCGAGATCGAACAGCTCGCCGTAGAGGCGGCGGATGCGGTCGTTGATCCAGGTCTTGTCGCGGTCGGCCCGGATCCCGGCGCAGCCCGCGATCACCGCGTCGAAATCGTGGTCGACGCGCACCCGGAAGAGGTCGGAGCGCACCGTGCGGGCAAGCCGCCGGGAGACGTGGAAGGCGTCGAGCGGCAGGATGCCGCGCTCCCGGGGCTCGACCCAGAAGAGGGTCGGATCGTCGGCGTCCTCGGCCATCGGGAAGATGCCGGCCGCATAGGCCCGGAGCAGGATCTCCGGCGTGATCTCGACCCGTCCGCCGCCGTGCATGTCAAGGGCTCCGGCTCACCCTTCCTCAATACCACCGGTTTTGAGGAAGTTTTCAAGCCAGTGGATGTCGTATTGCCCGTTCTGCACGTCCGGATTGCGCACGAGGGTCCGGAACAGCGGCAGCGTCGTGTCGACGCCGTCGACCACGAACTCGTCGAGGGAGCGGCGCAGGCGCATCAGGCACTCGTTGCGGGTGCGCCCGTGGACGATGAGCTTGCCGACGAGCGAATCGTAGAAGGGCGGGATCGCGTAGCCCTGGTAGACCGCCGAATCGACCCGCACCCCGAGGCCGCCGGGCGGGTGGAAGTAGGTGATCTGGCCGGGGGAGGGGCGGAAGGTCGACGGGTGCTCCGCGTTGATGCGGCATTCGATGGCGTGGCCCTCGATCAGCACGTCCTGCTGGGACAGCGAGATCGGCGACCCGGCGGCGATCCGGATCTGCTCGTTCACGAGGTCGATCCCGGTGATCATCTCGGTGACCGGGTGCTCGACCTGGATGCGGGTGTTCATCTCGATGAAGTAGAACCGGCCGTCCTCGTAGAGGAACTCGACGGTCCCGGCCCCGGCGTAGCCGAGCTCGCGCATGGCGTCGGCGACGATGCCGCCGATGCGCTGGCGCTCGGCCGCGTTGAGGGCAGGCGAGGGGGCTTCCTCCCATACCTTCTGGTGGCGGCGCTGGAGCGAGCAGTCGCGCTCGCCGAGGTGGATCGCCTCGCCGCTGCCGTCGCCGAGCACCTGGATTTCGATGTGGCGCGGGCGCTCCAGGTACTTCTCGAGATAGACCGCGTCGTCGCCGAAGGCGGCCTGCGCCTCGGCCTTGGCGGTGGCGAGCGCGTGGGCGAGATCGTCCTCGGAGCGCGCGACCTTCATGCCGCGCCCGCCACCGCCGGCCGCGGCCTTGACCAGGACCGGATAGCCGATCTCGGCGGCGATCCGCTTCGCGTCCGCCTCGTCCGCGACGCCGCCCTCGGAGCCCGGCACGCAGGGGATGCCGAGGCGCTTCGCGGTGCGCTTCGCCTCGATCTTGTCGCCCATGATGCGGATGTGCTCGGCCTTCGGGCCGATGAAGGCGATCCGGTGCGAGGCCAGGACCTCGGCGAAGCGGGCATTCTCGGACAGGAAGCCGTAGCCTGGGTGGACGGCGTCGGCGCCGGTGATCTCGCAGGCCGCGATCAGCGCCGGGATGTTGAGGTAGCTGTCCCGCGCCGAGGGCGGGCCGATGCACACGCTCTCGTCGGCGAGCCGCACGTGCATGGCGTTGGCGTCGGCGGTCGAGTGCACCGCGACCGTCTGGATGCCGAGCTCCTTCGCGGCCCTGAGGATGCGGAGCGCGATCTCGCCGCGGTTGGCGATGAGGATCTTGTCGAACATCTGCGGGCCGGCGCGCCTGTCACTCGATCACGAGGAGCGGCTCGCCGTATTCGACCGGCTGCCCGTCCTCGACGAAGATCGCCGTGACGATGCCCGCCCGCGGCGCGACGATGTCGTTGAAGGTCTTCATCGCCTCGATCAGGAGGAGCTTGTCGCCGATCTCGACCCGCGCGCCGGTCTCGACGAAGTTCTTCGCCTCCGGCGACGGCTTGCGGAAGGCGGTGCCAACCATGGGCGAGGGAACGACGCCCGGATGGCTCTTCCCCGATGCATCGGGGACGGCGGCCGGGGCCGGCGCCGGCACGGGATGGGCCGCCGGAGCCGCGGCGGGCGCGGCGGAGCCCGCCGCCGGGACGGCCGCCGCCGCCGCGGCGTTGCGCGCGACCCGGATGCGCAGGTCGCCCTTCTCGATCTCGATCTCGGTCAGGCCGGCGTCCGCGACGAGGGCCGCGAGCTCGCGCACGAGCTTGGGATCGAAAGGGCTGTCCTTGGCCATCCGCGACCTTCTCGAGAATCACCGCCCCTCGGGGCTCGGCGAAGACGGGCCGCGCCGTCTTAGTCGAAGGGCGGAGCCGAAGGAAGGGGAGGCCGGCCTTGCTGCGCAGCCTTGGCGCGCTGGCGCTGCCAGAAGCGGCGGATCTCGCGCATGCCGTCCTGCATGTTGGCCGCGAAGGCATCCGGGCATTCGTAGAGGCAGGGCGGCCCGGGCCCGCCCTGGCAGCGCCGGGTCGCCCGGCAGGCGCGCCTGCGGCACAGGACCGGGAAGGTGATGAGGTCGGAGAGCTGCCGCATGAGGTCGTCGATGTCGGCGAGGCCCTCGAGGGAGATGCGCCGAAGGTCGGGGCGTCGCCGCATCAGGTCGTCGATGGCGGCGGCGGAGCCTTCGCGGACGTAGGGCCTGAGGTCGACGGGTGGCCGGTCGCGGCTGGAGTCGTGCGTCATCGTTCTCGCGATCCTTTCGGCCCGAGGCATGGGAGGGAGGAGACCGAGGGGTGCGCGGGGCGCACAGCGAGCCCGATCTTTTCACCGCGGGCCGCCGGCCCCGCGCACGGTGTTCTGCGGCCGCTGACGAGGCCAGGCTCTCGGCCCGGCAGCCTCGGGCGGGGTCCTAAGCCCTCGGGGGTGTCCCCTCGGCTCTTCCGGCCCTCGGCTGCGTGTTCCTCGCGCGGCGCCCGGGCCGGGGCATGCGTTCCCCGGCACGGCACCGGTCCCGCCCCACGTCACGACGCCTCATGAGCGCGCCCCTCGGGTGGACGGGACGGGGAGAGACAAGCACAAGGCGTGAGCCATGTCAAGAAAAAATTCTGCGATTTAGGAAGATTATTCAAAGCGGGGGGCGCGTTCCCCTCCCCGGACGGGAGAGGGGCAGGGGTGAGGGACCACCCCTCCGCAGAAGGCGCGGACGGTGCAGCAGCGCCGGCTCCGCCTCAACGGCCCTGCCCTCACCCGGTCGCGGCTTCCGCCGCGCCTCGACCCTCGGGTCGAGCCCGAGGGCAGGCTCTCTCCCTCCCGGGAGAGGTGGCTCAGCAGCGCGTGACGTGCGCCGCGACGCAGAGCCAGCGCCCGTCGCGGCGCGCCCACACGTCGGTGTAGCGCCCGGCGCCGGGCGCGCCGTCGGCCTTCACGTAGCTCGTGCGCGCATGGATGAGCGCGACGTCGCCCATGATCCGTAACCTCACGTCGTGCGCCGCAAGCCCGCGGATCGCGACCGGCCGCGCCGTCTGCGCAAGGAACCCCGCCCGGTCGACCACCGACCCGTCCGGATTGCTGCACAGGAAGTCCTCGGCAAGAATCTCCTCGAACCGCCGCACGTCCCCGTTCTGCACCGCGTCGATGTAGTCGCGGTTGAGCCGTAGGAGCGTGGCGTGATCGGACTCTCCGGCGGCGTCGGTTCGCAGGGCTGTGGCGGGCATGGAGGCGTCCTCGCTCGGATCGGGCCGGAGACGCCGATCCTAGATCAGCCGATCATGGAATCGTAGTCCGCATGGGAGCCGATCCAGAACCACAGGAGGCCATCGTCGACCTCGACGGCAAGCGCGCGATAGCGGAGCCCGACGCGCACGGACCAGAACCGGCCGGCCTTCTTGAAGTGCAGCGAGGGGTGCTGCGGGTTCTCCTTGAGGAGGGCGTAGTTCCGGTCGGCCAGCGCGCGGATCGGCGCCGGCAGCTTGTCGTAGGCGGCCCAGAAGGACGGGCTCGCGAAATGCCTCATAGCTCGCGCGCGCGGCCCTCGCGGTAATCGGCGACGGCCTCGTCCGCGAGCCGGTCGAGCCTCCCCTCGGCGGCGTCCTGCTCGATCCTCTCGTCGAAGCGCGCGGCGTCGAAGGCCTCGAACCAGGTGCGGAAGGCCGCAAGCTCCTCGGGCGCAAGCTGCGCGACGGCGTTCTCGATGTCTTGCACGGTGGTCATGGGGTTAGGATAGCATGGGCCGTCTGGCCGCGCACGAGTGTGTCCTGGCCGGCACAGATGACGGCGCACCCTCGACGGGAGTTTTCGCCGTCTCGCGTGTCTGCATTTGGACATGCCTCCGATTGCCCATCCCGGCCGGCTTTTGTGGCGCGTGATCGAGGGGCCTTGCTTTGAAACGCCAACCGCCTCGCCCCGACATTCCCTCCGAACGCATTACCGAGATCCTCAACGAACGCCGCTTAATCACCGCGGACGCCGCGGTCCGCCTTGGCCGCACTTTCGGCAACAGCACCCTGTTCCGGCTCGGCCTCCAGAGCCAGCATGACATCGCCGTGGGCGCGAGCGGGGGAGGGAAGTGGTACAAAGAGATATGCGAAGCGGGCGAGGTGCGAAAAAATCAGTGTGCTAAAATATGACTCATTGTGGAGCTGGCCACGGCCTCCTACCTAAGCGTAACGGTCCATCCTCGAGAGCGCCGAGGTAAACGCTATGCGCACCGCGGACTTAGACAAACTCCACGACGAGCGGATTAACGTCCTGGAAGCTCGGGTAAATGAGACCGGGGAGTTCGATATCGAGGAGATCTTTGTCAGCGAGAGAGTAATCGAAACTCTGCCGGAAGAGAAGTTTCTCTTACCGAGCTATAGCCTGCCCAGAATCTTGAGCGTTATGCCTTTCTGTCCTGTCACTTACGTGGCAGTGTGTCCGATGTGCCTTGAGGAGAAAGATCTCGCCAATTTTACTCGGTTGCTTGAGTCACAGCGTGTAGTCCCCGTATTGACCGCCAAGTATAAACGCTACCCCGACCTCGTTCGGGAAACCGTGACTAGATTCCAGCACATCTCATTATATGAGTATTGGTTCTTTCGAACCTGCCGTATTTTAACTTTT
Organism: Beijerinckiaceae bacterium; assembly: GCA_036389455.1. Lineage (GTDB taxonomy): Bacteria > Pseudomonadota > Alphaproteobacteria > Rhizobiales > Beijerinckiaceae > JAJKJG01. Next base: position 2,975 of record DASVPW010000092.1, on the reverse strand, counting down.
GCAGAACATGGTATCTGTCCTCACTGCGTCGACAAAAGATTACAGGACATCGCAGTTAAAGTGAATGGACGAAAGAATGCTCCTCTGTATATGGAGGAGTGCGAGGAAATTCGCTCAAATCTCTCGCCGCTTATTAATCCTGATTCTGAATTGCTTGATGCTGCTGCTAAAGCTTGCTCGTCTCGCCGGCTGGGGCAAGTTCGCCACCTTCGTCAAATGAGCGAGACGATCCATAAGATCAGAACTGCTCAGGCGTTCAACGCTCCTTTGAGCCTCGACGAAGACGATCTTTCTGAACTGCCACAGGGCCTTTCGGAATCAATGGATAAAACTGTTGATCTTTCGCTGGGATTGAAGAAGCTAGTCGCCGAGGGTCTTGGGTTGTGTGTTCCGCTCGATCTGCCCGTCGAAGCCTATTTGGAAATCGTTGAAGACTATCAGCCACAGATCTCTAGAATTGTGCAGCAGACACTCGCAGGAGGTGCGCACGAAGCATCTATTGATGTTGTGTCTAAAAACATTCAACAAATTAACGCAGAGATATTGAGAATAAAGGGGTTGAAAAAATATGTGCTTTTAGAGGCCTCAATTGGATTCTATCGTAATCACCGCGCGCTTGTAAATACCACTCTATTGGCTGGAGCGATGGGGTTGACTGGTGGCCTGACGGCTTGCGCTGGCGCGATCGTCGCAGCCTCGGCAGGGAAAATCGCTAAACGGAAAGGGTGGCTTAAGAACAACAAGGCAGCACAGAGGTTTGGCCAAATGATAGTAAGGGATCTTCAGCCGCACATGGATCGCGTCCTCGCGAGCTATGTGGGCGGAACGCTACCTGCAGTAAATGTTCTGTCGATACGAAGAACGTTCGAAAATCGTAGGAATAACAACCAGAGTTGAGCTGCCGGCCGCCTGGCTTGCAGCAGTGCATTTTCAGAACGCAGGTTCTCTGTAGTGGCAAAGCTAGCTAGCTACTCCGCCGCCTCCCTTGCCGCCGCCTTCGCGCCTCGCGCCCTTCGCCCCAGCACCTCGCGCAAAAACCGCCCCGTGTGGCTCGCCTTCGCCTTGGCCACGTCCTCCGGCGTCCCCTGCGCGACGATCTCCCCGCCGCCGTCGCCGCCTTCGGGCCCCATGTCGATGATCCAGTCGGCGGTCTTGATGACTTCGAGGTTGTGCTCGATGACGACGACCGTGTTGCCCTGGTCGACGAGCTGGTGGAGGACTTCGAGGAGCTTCTTCACGTCGTGGAAGTGGAGGCCGGTGGTCGGCTCGTCGAGGATGTAGAGGGTGCGGCCGGTGGCGCGGCGCGAGAGCTCCTTCGAGAGCTTGACCCGCTGGGCCTCGCCGCCCGAGAGCGTCGTCGCCTGCTGGCCGACGTGGATGTAGTCGAGGCCGACGCGGCAGAGGGTCTCGAGCTTCTCGCGGATCGCCGGCACGGCCTTGAACAGGCCGCGCGCCTCCTCGACGGTCATGTCGAGGACGTCGGCGATGGACTTCTCGCGGTAGCGCACCTCCAGGGTCTCGCGGTCGTAGCGCTTGCCCTTGCACACGTCGCAGGTGACGTAGACGTCGGGCAGGAAGTGCATCTCGATCTTGATCACGCCGTCGCCGGTGCAGGCCTCGCAGCGCCCGCCCTTGACGTTGAAGGAGAAGCGCCCGGGGCCGTAGCCGCGCGCCTTCGCCTCAGGCAGCCCCGAGAACCACTCGCGGATCGGCGTGAAGGCGCCGATGTAGGTCGCCGGGTTCGAGCGCGGCGTGCGCCCGATCGGCGACTGGTCGATGTCGATGACCTTGTCGAGGTGCTCCAGGCCCTGGAGAGCGTCGAACGGCGCCGGGTGCTCGTGCGCGCCGTTGAGCTTCTTGGCGATAGCCTTGTAGAGCGTGTCGACGACGAGCGTCGACTTGCCGCCGCCGGAGACGCCGGTGATGCAGGTGAAGAGCCCCAAAGGAATCTCGGCCGTCACGTCCTTGAGGTTGTTGCCGCGGGCGCCGACGAGCTTGAGCTTTTTCGCCTTCTGCGGCTTGCGGCGCTTCGCGGGGATCGGCACCGAGAGCGCGCCCGAAAGGTACTGGCCGGTGAGCGAGTTCGGGTTTTGGAGGATGTCCTCGGGCCGGCCCTTGGCGATGATCTCGCCGCCGTGGATGCCGGCGCCGGGGCCGACGTCGACGACGTAGTCGGCGGAGAGGATGGCGTCCTCGTCGTGCTCGACCACGATCACCGTGTTGCCGAGGTCGCGCAGGCGCTTGAGCGTGACCAGCAGGCGCTCGTTGTCGCGCTGGTGCAGGCCGATCGACGGCTCGTCCAGCACGTAGAGCACGCCGGTGAGGCCGGAGCCGATCTGTGAGGCCAGGCGGATGCGCTGGCTCTCGCCGCCGGAGAGCGTGCCGGAGGCGCGGGCCAGGGTGAGGTATTCGAGGCCGACGTCGACGAGGAATGTGAGGCGGTCGCGGATTTCCTTGAGGATGCGCACCGCGATCTCGTTCTGCTTCGGCGTAAGCTGCGTGGGGAGCTCGGCGAACCAGCGCTCGGCCGCCCGCACGGAGAGCGCCGTCGCCTCGGCGATGTCGAAGCCCGCGATCTTGACCGCGAGCGCCTCGGGCTTGAGCCGCTTGCCGCCGCAGGCCGCGCACGGCGTCTCCGCCATGTCGCGCGAGATCTCCTCGCGCGCCCACTCGCTCTCGGTCTCCTTGTAGCGCCGCTCGAGGTTCGGCACGACGCCCTCGAAGGGCTTCTTCACCTCGTAGGCCCGCAGCCCGTCGTCGTAGGCCATGCGGATGGCCTCGCTGCCCGAGCCGTTGAGGATCACGTCGCGGACCTTCTCGGGCAGCTCGGCCCAGGGGGTCGTGGTCTTGAAGCCGTAGTGGCGGGCGAGCGAGTCGAGGGTCTGGCCGTAGTAGGGCGAGGTCGAGCGCGCCCAGGGAGCGATGGCGCCGCGCTTCAGCGTCGCGCTCTCGTCCGGCACCACGAGGCCTGCGTC